>NZ_JAINWD010000042.1:0-65196 GCF_021021315.1 Halomonas sp. IOP_14
GACGCGTTTCACCGCGACGAGTACTTTCATAAGGCGTGCTCCTGGCGATTAAAAATATTCAACCTAGATGATTTCGCATAGCAGAATTATGTTTCACTTTATAAAAAGAACAATAAAAAAACACTGCACAAAGGTCAAGCGCTTCCTCATTCTTACCCCCCCTTTAAAAGGGTGCCCATACAAACCACGCTGCCAATAGCGGAATCGAGGCGACCAGAAATCTGCCGTTCCAGCGGTAGCCGATACGCGTGGCGGGTACACCGGTAAATCGGGACAAAATCAGCATTGATGCGGTCATCGGCGACGACATTAGCGCCAGCGCCCAGCCTACCATCAGCGATGCACCTATCAGTGCGGGTGTTAGTCCCTCGATAGCTAACTGCGGTAGCAGCCCCACCAGCAGCGTTACCGTCACGATAGGATTAACGCCTACCTGGGCTAGCCCCACTACCATCAGCATCGCCAGCACGGCATTGAAGGCGCCCCACGGGTTCAACACCGTTAGTAGCGGCGCCAACTGCTGAGTGTCCACCAGCCCAACGCATAAATGCCCCAAATAGCCCGCCGCCCCTAGCACCACGATCTCATTGGCACTGGGCGAAAGCAGCCACGGCAACTGACGATGCACCGCGCTAACCGCTGCAGGCAGCCCGCCGAAGCCAAGCCTACGCCGCTGCCAGGCAAGCCAAATCAGCGCCCCCGTGGGCGCACCTAACAGCGCGGCAATGGGTAAGCGCAGTGTTAATAGCCAGGCAAGGCTAAACACCAGCGCCACAATTCCCAGCAGCAACACGCTGAACTGAGCCAGCGGGCGTAACGAAGGAGCAGCTACCGGGGCTTTATTGGCAGGTGGATGCGGGCCGGTGAGAAAATCTACCGCCCATCCGGCCAGAAAAATTAGCACAGCGGCACCCAAAATATACGGCGCAAGCTCAAGCCAAGTGACCTGGGGAAGGCTCGACAGTACGACGGCAACGCCGATACCCATGGGCGAAATAAGCGGCGCCAGTGAAAACCCGCGCAGCAGCGCCAACATCATGCGCCGCTGACGAGCCTCTCGCACCCAGGCACGCCCCTGGGCCGCGCCTAGGGTGTTACTCTTCTCAATCATGGCAGCAAACAAGTTAAGCACGCCGATATTGAGAATAATGCCAAACAGTGCTGAACCGAGCGATAAAATTGGGTAGCGGCGGCTAGGCGGTTGAAGCAGCATGCTTTGCCCACAGCGGCGCACCAGGCGTGAACGGTAGGCAGGCAAACGTAGCATGCTCAACGCCACCACAAAGGTAGCAAAAAACGCAAAACGCCCACTGGCTTCAAACAGCAGTTGGCCTGGGTTCGACGAGTGCCAGAGCGCTAGCAGCGACACTATCCCCGCGGCTAGCAGTAACCCTTTGGCCATCCGCGTTAGCTTGCCAACAAGCGTTAATAGATAGAGCGCCAGCGCGGCAATGCCGACGGCTTGCCAAAACAGGCTGCCAACCACCAGATGAAACAGCGTTGCCAAGGTGACCAGCAGTAACAGAGAAACCCGCAGGCGGGCTGGGCTCACTCAGTTGGCTCCCGGGGTTTGTTTTCTGGAAATCCCTCTGTGGATTCACTGCCACTGCGACGCCGAAAGGAGCCTTCTCCCATGGCCACTAAGCTGCCCTGCTCATCGACTATCTCACCGCTGCTCATATAGGTTTTCTGTCCGCCGCCGCGAACCGTGCCGATTGCCTTCAACACACCTTGCCGGGCAGGGCCCACAAAGGTCGTGGTTAATGAGAGTGTCATTCCTCGGCGAATATTGCCCGGTACATCGCAGTGCAGACCGGCAAGGCTTAAAGCGCTATCCAACATGGAAGCTAATACACCGCCATGTACATTGCCGCTGCGGTTAAGATGTTTTGGCTCAATGGTCAGTTCAACGACTACTCGACCCTCTTCCCACTCAACGACGTGCATGCCCAGCAGTTCGTGGTAGCCCATTAACGCTTGCTGAGGTGAATGACTCATGAGCCGCTCTCCTGCTGGGCTAAATCGCGCAATCGTCCTTTAAGAATTTTGCCGCTGGCGGTGGAAGGTAGCGTATCCATCAATACAATTTGAGTAGGCCGTTTGTAAGGCGCCAACCGCTCGGCAATAAACGCCTTGAGCTCCGCCATATCAACGTCAACACCCGGCTCGCACTGCACAAACGCCACGACTTCTTCGTTTCCGGCGATTTGACGCCCCACTACGGCGGTAAGCGTTACCGCAGGGTGTTCGTTAATCACCGCTTCCACATCCGGCGGGTAGATATTGAAGCCGGAGCGGATAATCAGCTCTTTGCTACGCCCTACAATATAGAGTTGATCCTGGCGATCGAGCTTGGCGATATCGCCGGTATTGAGCCAACCATCGTCAGTTAGAGTGGCCCGAGTGGCTTCCGGCTGACGAAAGTAGCCTTTCATAATGTTAGGCCCGCGCACCCATAGCTCACCTACTTCATCTCCAGGCTGCTCGGTAGTTCCGCTGTCGCTAAGCGGTTCCAGGCGGTACTCAAGCAAAGGCAATACCCGGCCAACGGTGCTAGTTGCATGGCGGTCATCGATGCGGGTCTGGCTGATGGTAGGGCTCGCCTCGGTTAAACCGTAGCCGTTATGCAGCGTCAGCCCAAAGGCGGCCTCTACCCGCACTTTGGTGTCGCTATCTAACGGCGAACCTCCTGCTGACATATAAATTAGATCAGGCGCTTCTAACGGGCGCTGTTCACGTTTTAAAAACTCTAACGCCCGGGCATACATCGCCGGCACGCCCTGGAGAACGGTAATGTGCTCCTGCTTTAGCGTCGCCAACATATGGGCGGCATCGAAGCGCGGCACGGTATACAGGCAGGCGCCGTTATAGAGCGACCCCATGCATACCGAAGAGAGGCCAAACACATGAGACATGGGCAGCACGCCGTAGACCCGCTGTCCTTCGCTTAAATGACGCATGCCACCTGAAATCGAGGCGATATAGAGAATGCCACGGTGGGTCAGCATTACCCCCTTGGGCGTACCAGTGGTGCCTGAGGTGTAGATCATCGCCGCCACCTGCTCGGCCCCGCTCGCGCAGACCGGCGCGGGTTCGCTGTCATATAGGGGCGAAATGGCCAGCCCACCCAACTGAGGGTGCTGGTAGCGGTCAGCCGCGTGGCGCTCGGCGTGCTGGCACGCCTCTGGGGATGCTTCACAGGTATAGAAGACTCGCCGGGGCAGGCAGTTGCCCTGAATCAGGTCAACTTCCTGTGCTGACAGGCGCGAGTTCACAATCGCTACCCAGACATCCAATTCACTGGCAGCCAACAGCAGCAC
Organism: Halomonas sp. IOP_14; assembly: GCF_021021315.1. Taxonomy (NCBI): domain Bacteria; kingdom Pseudomonadati; phylum Pseudomonadota; class Gammaproteobacteria; order Oceanospirillales; family Halomonadaceae; genus Halomonas; species Halomonas sp. IOP_14. The sequence goes on from NZ_JAINWD010000042.1 coordinate 3,321, forward strand.
GACCAGAGCACGGCAGTTTTCACTCACCGTCATAATACGGTCGCCGGGACGAATACCTAGATCGCTTAACCAGTCACAGGCAGCGTGTATCTCTTGGCCAAGCTCCGCATAACTCCAGCGCACATTGCCATCCACGATAGCGGGGTGCTCGCCAAGCAGTTTGGCATTTTCAAGCACGCGGGTACTGAGGCGCTCGGGAAGCTCGGCCACCAGCTCGCTGGCAAGGCGCCCAAAAATAGCCTCGTCCGGCGCTTGGTAGGAAACCGATAAAGCCATTAGGACGCCTCCCGCACCATGTTGCGAGCAATGACGATTTGTTGAATCTGGGTAGTCCCTTCGTAGATACGAAATAGCCGCACATCGCGGTAGAAACGCTCAACCGCGTATTCCGACATGTAGCCCGCCCCACCGTGAACCTGCACCGCGCGGTCTGCTACCCGGCCAACCATTTCGGCGCAGAACAGTTTGCAGCAGGAGGCCAGTGTCGAAACATTTTCACCATCGTCTTTACGCCGTGCAGCATCCATCACCATGGTTTTGCCTGCATAGGCTTCGGTTTTGCTATCCGCCAGCATGGCTTGGATCAGTTGGTGCTCGGCAAGCGCCGCACCAAACTGCTTACGCTCCATGGTGTAGCGCAACGACTCTTCCACTAAGCGCTCGGCTACGCCTACGCAGACCGCCGAGATATGCAGTCGCCCGCGGTCTAGCACCTTCATCGCCGTTTTAAAGCCTTGCCCCTCTTTTCCGCCAATAATATTTTCAGCGGGTACCCGGCAGTTGTCGAAAATAATATCGCAGGTATGGGCGCCCTTCTGGCCCATCTTGTTATCCGCAGGCCCGCGTACTAATCCTGGCGTATTACCTTCGACGATAAAGGCTGAGATCCCGCCCGCACCTTTATTATTGAGGTCAGTACGCGCCATCACGGTAAACAGATCGGCTTCTGGGCCGTTGGTGATATAGCGCTTGGTGCCGTTCAAGATATAGTCATCGCCATCCCGCACCGCCGTCGTGCGCAGGCTGGCGGCGTCGGAGCCAGAATCGGGCTCGGTGAGACAGAACGAGCTAAGAATCTCGCCCGTGGCCAAGCGTGGCACATACTTGGCTTTCTGCTCATCAGTACCATCAATCAAAATACCCTGGGCGCCAATGCCATTATTAGTGCCAAACACCGAGCGAAAGGCAGGCGAGGTTTTACCAATCTCCATCGCCACCAGCGCTTCTTCCTCCATCGTCAGGCCTAGGCCGCCGTACTCTTCTGGAATCGATAGCCCGAAAAGCCCCATCTCTTTCATTTCCGCAAGAATTTCCGGGGGCACCGCATCCTCTTCGGCTAGGCGTGCCTCATTAGGAATTAAGCGCTCACGGACAAAGCGGGCGATGGTATCGACAAGCTGGTTAATCAATTCGGGATCGCGAATCATGACGGCTCCTGGTGGTAACGGGTTTTATAGTTAGAGTTATCATTCGAAGTAGCGCTGGGCGTGGACAGTGCGTGCATTTTGCATAGCAAAACTATTGTCCACTATTCTTGTCAGGCACTTTTGCATAGCCTAGGATGGCAGTCAATAATTGAAATACCATTTTGCAATGCAGAATCACAATACTAAATATACACCCATTTGCAGAGAGGACTTAGCGTATGGCTAGCGAATCAACACCTTCCCCCTTTACCACGCTTGGCATCGTCGGCACCGGCGCCATGGGGCGTGGCATCGCACAGTTGGCTGCCCAGGCCGGTCTAGACGTCATGCTTTTTGACGTTAAAGAGGGTGCCGTACAAGAAGCTAAAGCCTTTATTAATGGCTTATGGCAGAGAAGTGTCGAAAAGCAGCGCATTAACGCAGAACAGGCGCAGCACTATAGTGAACGGTTGATTGAAGCCAGCGAGCTTGCCGCGCTCGCGCCCTGCGATATTGTGGTGGAAGCCATTGTCGAGAAGCTGGAGGCCAAGCAGGGGCTGTTTAGCGATTTAGAAGCAATCCTCAGCCAGCAGGCTGTGTTGGCGACCAATACCTCTTCACTCTCCGTCACGGCCATTGCCGCCGCCTGCCAGCACCCTGAGCGGGTTATTGGCTTTCACTTCTTTAATCCCGTGCCGCTGATGAAGATTGCCGAGGTCATCCCTGGCCTGCGTACCACCCATGAGGTGACTCAGCGGGTCAATGCTCTAGGTCAAGCCATGGGCCACTTTACGGCCCAGGCCACCGATACACCTGGGTTTCTGGTTAACCATGCCGGGCGTGCCTTCGGTACTGAAGCGCTGCGACTGTTAGGCGAAAGCGTCGCTGACCCGGCCACTATTGACCGTATTATGGTTGATCAGGGCGGATTCCGAATGGGGCCCTTTACCCTGCTTGATCTTACCGGGCTGGACGTTTCCCACGCCGTGATGGAGTCGGTGTATCACCAGTATTATGAAGAAGCGCGTTTTCGCCCTTCACCGTTAACCCGACAGCGCTTGGCCGCGGGCTTGCTGGGGCGTAAAACCGGCGAAGGCTTTTACCGCTATGTGGAAGGCAAACAGCAGATGCCGGATGAGCCGGTCATCAAGCCTTCCTCACCTTGCCCGGTATGGATTAGCCAGGAAGACCCCGAGAGTGCCAAGGCACTCACCGCGCTGGTGCATGCGGTGGGCTGGCCATTAGAAACTGACCCACTACCCACTGCCCAAGCGCTATGCCTGCTGACTCCCTTTGGAGAAGATGCCACTAGCTGCGCCCTGCGCCAGGGGCTAGACGCTGAGCAGTGTGTAGCGGTGGATATGCTCGCAGGGCTCGATAAACGCCGCAGCCTCATGGTCACGCCAATCACCCACTCCGCTTTCATTCAAGCAGCGCAAAGCCTGCTCAATCATGACGGCACGCCGGTAAGTACTCTGCAGGACAGCAACGGCTTCGTTCTTCAGCGCATTATTGCCTGCATCGTCAACGTCGGTGCCGACATTGCCCAGCAAGGCGTGGCAGAACCCACGACTATCGACCGAGCGGTTGAGCTGGGTTTGGGCTACCCCTTCGGCCCGCTACGCATGGGCGACCATTACGGCGCCACGCGCATCATGACGATATTGACCAACCTGCTTGAGGCCACCGGCGACCCACGCTATCGGCCTAGCCCCTGGCTGCGCCGCCGCGCCGCGCTGCAAATGTCGTTAACCGCCGCTTAACCCTACCAATAACAAGGAGCATCACCATGCAAGACGCCTATATTTACGACGGTTTACGTACCCCTTTTGGTCGCCACGGTGGCAGCTTAGCGGCTATTCGCCCAGATGAGCTGTTGGGGCTGACGCTTAAAACACTGGTAGCCCGCAACCCATTCGCGCCAGCAAGCTATGAAGAGGTGCTGGCAGGCTGCACCAACCAGGCGGGGGAAGACTCCCGCAACGTGGCCCGTCACGGCGCATTGCTGGCAGGCCTGCCCATCGAAGTGGCAGGGCAAACCGTTAACCGGCTTTGCGGCAGTGGCTTGGCTGCAATGATGGATGCCGCCCGGGCGGCACGGCTAGGTGAAGGCGAGCTGTTTTTAGCGGGCGGCGTTGAGTCCATGTCCCGTGCACCTTATGTCTTAGGTAAAGCGGACTCCCCCTATGCCCGCAACCAGCCGATGTACGACACGGTGATTGGCTCACGCTTTCCCAACCCCTGGATTGCTAAGGAGTATGGCAGCCACAGCATGCCGGAAACTGCTGATAACATTGCCCACGACCTGAATATTGGCCGCGATGAAAGCGACGCCTTTGCCGCCCGCTCTCAAGCCCGCTACGCTCAAGCGCTGGCCTCAGGCTTTTACGACAGCGAAATGTTTGGCGTAGAGGTGCCCCAAGGACGTAAACAGCCTCCACTGTTGGTAGATAAAGACGAACACCCCCGCCCACAAAGCACCGAAGACAAACTGGCCCAACTGGGCTCGCTATTCGAGGGTGGCGTGGTCACCGCCGGAAATGCCTCGGGCCTGAATGACGGCGCCGCTGCCATGATTGTCGGCACCAAGGCCGCCGGTGAACGTGTGGGCCTAGCGCCGCGCGCGCGCATTGTCGCCAGCGCCGTTGCCGGTGTGGCTCCGCGGGTTATGGGGTTAGGGCCAGTACCCGCTTCACAAAAGGCGTTGGCGCGTGCAGGGCTTACCCTTGAGCAGATGGATGTGATTGAAATCAACGAAGCGTTTGCCGTTCAGGTGCTTGGCTGCGTGCAGCAGTTGGGTCTCTCCGTTGATGATCCACGCTTGAACGCCAACGGCGGCGCTATCGCCATTGGTCATCCTCTGGGGGCATCAGGAGCACGCTTGGCGCTTACGGCTCTCCGACAGCTTGAAGCGACCGGTGGGCGCTATGCGTTGGTTACCATGTGCATCGGCGTCGGTCAGGGCATTGCCACGATTATCGAGCGTCTGGACAGCTGATTTAGTGTCAAACAGCCGCTATTTCGTTGAGAGGCATGAACGCTGCGTCTAAGTAGATATGCGATACTGGGCGCCATAAGCCACCTATTGTTCGGATATTGAATGCACCCCACCGACACTGATGCTGACGACCCGCAGTTGCCAGGAAAAGATCGTAACTTTGTGACTGCCCTCGCGCGCGGTTTAGAGTTACTGCGCGCCTTTGGCGCAGGTGAAGAGTATTTAGGCAATGCTGAGCTCTCCAACCGTACAAGTATCCCTCGCCCGACGGTATCACGTTTAACCTATACCCTGACGCAGTTGGGCTATCTCCAACACAATACCCACCTGGAAAAGTACCGCCTTGGGCCAGGTGTCTTAGCCTTGGGATATCGCTTTCTCGCCAATATGGGCATTCGCGAAATTGCTCGCCCGCATCTGCAGAAATTTGCTGATGCCACCGACTGTAACGTTAGCCTGGGCGGGGCCGACCGCAGTGACATGGTTTATTTGGAAACCTGCCACGGCCATGGCCCGCTAATCATTCGCCTGGACACGGGCTCCCGCCTGCCCATTGCCACTTCCGCCATTGGTCGTGCCTGGCTATGTGGTTTGTCTGACGAACGGCGCCAGCAGGTGCTCCAAGAGTTGGCCAGCAAGTATGGTAGCGACTGGCCGCGTTATGAAGCGGGTATACAACAGAGTTTCAAAGACTATGCACAGTACGGTTTTTGTCTCTCTGAGCAGGATTGGCAGCGCGATATTAGCGCGGTGGCGATGCCGCTAATTTTAGAAGATGGCGCCGAGGTCATGGCGATTAACTGCGGCGGCTCCAGCCTGCGCTTGGATCACGACCGCTTGGTTAATAACTTAGGCCCACGTCTCAAAGAAGTCGCTAATCAGATTAAGCAGGAACTAGCGCCAAGAAACCGCTCGGCAAGGTAAATTCAAGCTAGGGAGACTTTAACTAACGCCCGTTTGAATGCATCATAGACTTCTAAACAAGCGCAGCGATACCAAGAGCGCCGAGGGGTGGGGATGCCAAGCGAGTGGATAGCGCGTCATGATCAAACAGTCACCCTTAAAGGCGAGTGGACACTTGCCAATTACCGCTATATCAAAGCGGCGCTTAATCACAGTGAAACTCGAACCGAACTTGGCAAGCCAACGGGTGCGACGGTTTCGTTAGACGCAATAACTCGCCTTGATACCGCCGGTGCCATACTCATTATAGAGCTGATTGGCGTTGAGAAAGCACAGGCGGTAGCGGATTGGGCAGCAGAACTGCCGAAAGAGCAGCAGGCGCTGCTGGTGCGTATTGCCGAAGCCATGGAAGCGCCGCTTGACGTTGATCCCCCCTCCTATTCGCGTATTAGCCAAGCGCTTGCCAGCGTGGGCCAACACATGGCGGGGCTTTGGTCTCAGCAGCGCCAGCTGCTGGCCTTTATTGGTCTCGTCGTGGCTACCCTATTCCATCTGGCATTGCGGCCACGCCACTGGCGCCTAACGGCCACCGTTGCCCATATTCAGCAGAGCGGTCTTAATGCCGTACCCATCGTCGCGCTACTCACCTTTATGGTGGGTGCCGTTGTGGCTTTCCTTGGCGCTACCGTTTTGCAGGATTTTGGCGCCACGATTTATACCATCGATCTTGTTGCGTTCTCATTCTTGCGAGAGTTCGGCGTTCTGCTTGCTGCAATTTTATTAGCGGGACGAACCGCCAGCGCCTTTACTGCCCAGATCGGCGCCATGAAATCCAATGAAGAGATTGATGCCCTGCAGGCCCAAGGGCTAGATCCTATCGAACTTTTGGTGCTGCCAAGGGTAATGGCGATGTTAATTAGCCTGCCCATGCTAGCGTTTGTGGGCATGCTCAGCGGCTTAGCGGGTGGTGCCATGGTCACCTCTTTGTCACTGGATATTTCACTTACCCAGTTCATGGCCACGCTGCAAAAAGACGTATCGGTGACACACTTTTTGGTAGGGCTTAGCAAAGCACCGGTGTTTGCCTTTGTGATCGCCGTTATCGGCTGCCTTGAAGGCTTTAAGGTCAGCGGCAGTGCGCAGTCGGTGGGAGAACACACTACGTCAAGCGTCGTTCAGTCGATTTTTATGGTGATTCTGATTGATGCCGTCGCCGCGCTATTCTTTATGGAGATGGGCTGGTGATCAATTCAGATAAACCGACAGAGCAAAACGACCTACCGGTCATTAAGGTTCGAGGCTTGGTGAACCACTTTGGCGCTCATGTGGTTCACGAAAACTTAGACCTAACCCTTGAACGTGGAGAAATCCTCGGCGTTGTAGGCGGTTCTGGTACCGGTAAATCAGTGCTGTTACGCAGCATCGTTGGTTTGAAGCGCCCCAATGACGGCACGGTTGAAGTCCTAGGCACAACCCTTAACGAGCTTAACGAGGCACAGCGCAGTCAAATAGAGCGGCGCTTTGGTGTACTGTTTCAACGCGGTGCGCTGTTCAGCTCGTTGAACCTGCAAGAAAATATCGCCCTACCGCTAATTGAACACGCCAGGCTACCCCGTGAAGACGCCGAGCATCTTGCCAGGGTAAAGCTAGCGTTGGTCGGGCTGCCGCCACAGGCCGCGCTGCAGTTTCCTGAGTCGCTGTCTGGCGGCATGGTCAAGCGCGCCGCCCTTGCCCGTGCCTTAGCGCTTGATCCTGACATTCTGTTTCTTGATGAGCCCACGGCGGGGCTTGACCCTATTGGCGCGGCGGCCTTCGATCAGTTGCTGGTCACCCTTCGCGATGCGCTGGGTTTCAGCGTTTTCCTGGTCACCCATGACTTGGATACGCTTTACGCTACCTGCGATCGGGTCGCGGTACTCTCACAGAAACGTGTGCTGGTGGTGGATACCATCGATAAAGTGGCGGATACCGACGATGAATGGGTTCAAGACTACTTTCACGGCCCGCGAGGTCGAGCCGCTCAGCGTGCTCATACCGGCTCTTCAAATAACGCTAACGTCCAGGAGTGACTGCACATGGAAACACGGGCGCATCACGTTTTAATCGGTCTCTTCACGCTGGCCACTGCCGCTGGCGCGCTGCTGTTTGCACTTTGGATGAGCTATGCAGCGGGCGAACGTAGCTACCAGCCTTATCGTATTCTATTTGAGCGCAGCGTGAGCGGCTTATCGGTCGGCAGCCGAGTGCAATATAACGGTATTGAGGTGGGGGACGTCACCGAGCTTAACCTTAATCCTGATGACCCTCGGCAAGTGATTGCCCATATCCGCGTCTACGATGACGCACCGATTAAGACAGACACCCGGGCAAAACTTGCCTTTGCCAGTATCACCGGCAGCATGTCCGTGCAACTTCACGGCGGCACCCCTGAAGCCCCAATGCTGATTGACCAAACCGATATCGAAGCGCCGTTTATACGCGCAGACCCTTCGCCCATCGCCACGCTGTTTGATGAGGGCGAAGATATGATCGAAAACATCAATTCAATCCTGCAAAACGTCAACGAACTGTTTGACGATAATAACCGTGACCAGGCAGGCAGTATTTTAACCAACATTGCTCAGATTACCGAAATGATTGCCGCCCAGCAGAACGCCCTAGACCAGAATATGGCGCTTTTCGGCGAGGCGACCCGTCAGGCTACGACCACACTCAGCAGCATTGATGCACTTAGCCAGGAAGCAACCCAGTTGCTGCGTCAGGATGGACGTCTGGTGATGGAGAGCGCTGCCGATGCAAGCCGCGATGTGGCACGTGCGGCACAGCGCATCGAGCAGTTAGTGGAGACTAACGCTGGGGCCATCGAAGGTAGCTTACAGGGTGCGCAAGATATTGCCCCGGCGCTCTCTTCGCTGCGCTCCACGCTCGATACGCTAGATCGTATTACCCGCCAGCTAGAGGAGAGCCCAACGGACTTTTTCCTAGGCCGTGATCAGGTAGAGGAGTTCCGCCCATGACATTACGCTCCACCGCCATCGCTTTAGTTAGCGCTGCGCTGCTACTCAGCAGTGGCTGCTCAATATTGCCCGAAAGTGAGCCAGCGACCCTGTATCGTCTGCCCAGTAGCGATATACAGCCCGTCACATCAGATTCTATGACCACCCGCCAACGCCTGGCGGTGGCGGCCCCACAGGCGGGGCATTTACTGAGTAGCAACCGCATTTTAGTCTACCCGGAGGGCAATATTGTTAATGTCTACGAAGGTGCCCGCTGGCAAGAGAATGCCCCTGTTTTACTCCAATCGCGCTTGATCACTGGGTTACAGCAGAGCCGCCTATTCGCCAGCGTGGGTAGCGATAGCCTGCCTTCCGAGCTATTGCTACTGAGTGAACTACGTCACTTTCAGAGCGACTACGCTACCCGTCCGCCCACGGTGAAGGTTCAGCTCGATGTTCAGCTCGTCAGCACTCAAAACCGCGCTTCAATCGCTACTCAGAGCTTTACCACCAGCGCGCAATCTATAAGCACCGATATTCCTGATGTGGTTGATGCATTTGGTGCTGCTAGCGACGAACTTACTGAGCAGTTGGTCAACTGGCTGGCCAATCAGCAGGAAGCCACCATTGACTAAGCTAGAACTGACTAAACCAGACCTAACTAAGCCATGTAATTAGGACGTTGTTGCCCTTCGGACATACTCCCGCGGGTCGCGGGGGTAGTAGCGCTCTGGCTGGCTTTCCAGGTGCGCAAAGTAGCGGGTATCCTTGTAGGGCATTTTCATGTAGCCCGAGACACCTAGGCCCTCGATTTGGTCTACCGAGGCAAGAATGCGCGCCAGCAGCGTGCGGAACTCGCCCTCTCGAGCCGGATCCAGCAGACGATAGTAGCTATGTATTTTGAGGTGTTGTGGCAGCGCTTCAAAAATGATCATGCCGGTATGGTGAATGTCATTGAGCTGCTGCAGCACATGCATAATCACCTCGGGCAGCACCAATAGTTCTTCTGGGTCGGGGCCATCTTCGAAGTAGCTGTGCTGACGGGTGCGATCTTCAAGCTCCGGTACTGCGCTCAACTCATAGCCTATCGCCATGCTGGGTTCGCTAAAGAAGGCTTCAACCACGGAAGTACGCTCTAAGTGCAGTGTTTGGCGGGCATTAAACAAACAGCTTTTAAACACGCCCTGACGATGAATCGCCCGCGCCAAGTGCACCATATTATTGACCGCTTCAATAAAGGCGGGCTTCAGCGTCGGGTCGTGTAAATTTAACGACGAGTCGATATACACACCTTCCCGCTCCCAGCGTACCGCCAAGCCCCCCACTACCGGATATTTGCCCAGGCGGCTCACCGACGCCAAAAAGGCCTTTTCGGTTTCCCCCATACCCTGCATAAACTGCTTGTAGTAGCGGTCTAATTGCACATCATTGACATCATTCAGGGTTTCCTCCGCATTCGCTTCGCGTAGAAAGGCTTTGCGCGAGCTATATACCACGGTATCGATCTCCTGATGCGCAGGACGCGCCCATACCGGTACCAGCGGGACACTGAGCGATGTGGGCAGATCGATCATTACTACCCTGGCCATTCGCGGCATGTTTTTTAAAAAGTAGTCGCCCGCTTTGCGCCGTACCTGAGGGTCGGGGTCGAGCATGCCATCCAGGGTGCGGGCAAACTCCATCGGCAACCCCAGCGAACTGGCGGGAATCGCCCGATGGCCAAATCGACACGACTGCGCCGACGCCAGCGCATACAGGGTACCCGCCGCGCCCTGCTCGTCGAATCGCGGCGATGACAGTGCGCCGTTCAACTGCTCTTCGCCGATAAAGTAAACATCGCCCAGGCGGGCATTGGTTTGCTGCAAATTGTCCGACATCAGCTCCATCACGTTGGCGCCCACAAACTGCAGTTGCGCGTCTAGTTGGGCAAATACCGATGAGCCCCAGTCGATTAACGCAATAGACTCCTGCTCGGCGTCATACACCAAGTTAGAAGGCTTAATATCGCCATGCACCACCGGACGTGCCTGGGACCCTGACTCCCGCCGCAGGGCAAGCAGAATGTCGGCCAACTGCGCCGCAATGCGCACAATCAAGCGTGGAGAGAGGCGCCCCTGCTTAAGCGATACCTGCTCTAAATTCCAGCCGGGGGCACGCTCCATTACCAGAATGGACTGCCCCCGGGAGCGCTGGTAAGCAATAAGACCTGGAATGCGTGGATGGGACACCTGTTCCAGCATAAACGCCTCTTCTTCGAGGCGCTCCTGCAAGTGCACAGGTAGGGTAATGCGGGAGAATTTAAAGACATAATGCGCTTTAGCGCCTTGGTGGACGGTGCTGCCGGCAAATACAAAACCGTAGGCACCCTTGCCAATGAGCTCGATGCCCTGATAGCCCAACTGGGAGAGCTGCGCCTGGCATAGCGCTACCCAGTCTTTAAGCTTACGGGCATCGTGATGGCTCAGCAGATAGACCGACTGCTCTTCAGGTATATAAAACTGCTGAAGCGGTGCCTGGGACATAAGTCGCCTTGCTAGCCCAAGTGAAGCAGCATGGTTTCAGGGGCTTCGAGAAAGCCTTTCCAGACATTACAGAAACGCGCAATGGTACCACCGTCAATAAAGCGGTGATCGCCCGCCCAGGTGATAGTCATGATCGCCTGGCGCTGCACCGCACCCTGCTCATCAAAGCGTGGTAGCCACTGGGTTTTACCAATCGCCACAATAGCGGCCTCTGGCGCGTTAATGATCGGCGCTGCGTAGGTGCCTCCCAACGCCCCAATATTGGAAATACTAATGGTACCGCCTTTTAAATCCGCCTGATCTACCCGTCCCTCCCGCGCTGAGGTGGTTAACCGGCCGACTTCCCGGGCAATTTCCAACAGGGTTAAGCGCTCAACGTTTTTAACATTGGGCACCATCAGGCCCGCTTTGCTATCCACCGCCATACCGATGTTGCACTGAGGGTAATAGTACAGTTCATCCCCAGCCGCATTTAACTGGGCATTAACGATGGGCTCTTCAGCGACGGCTAGCGCCATGGCTTTCATAAAAAACGGCATTAGCGTCAGCCGTTCGCCCTGGGCTTCGGCCAGCGGCTTTAAGCGCTCCCGCAGCGCCAGCAGTGCAGTAACGTCGATCTCTTCGCCGTAGTGAAAATGGGGAATGGTGCTGGCTGCCTCGACCATGCGCTTGGCCATGACTGCCTGCACGCCGCGGAGGGGCTCCACTCTGGGCGCCTGGGTTTCGGCTTGTTTTTTTACAGTTTGGTTGTTCACAACGGTTTGGCTAGATGAGGCTGCTGTTTGCGATGCTTGGTCAAGATGCGCCAACACGTCCTCTTTTAGCACCCGACCGTCTTTGCCGCTGCCAGCGATCTCCGTGAGCTGTAGAGAGTGTTCACGCACTAGGCGTCTAACGGCGGGGCTGGCTGGCACCTTGTCATATAAGCGGCCAGCAGCCGGAATACCTGTAGGGTTGGACGATTCTGTCGTCTGTGCCATTGGCTTTTCACTGGCGGCCGATTGCGCACCGTCTGGTTCGGCCTCACTATTATTGTTACTAGCCCCATCCACTTGATAGGCATACAGCGGCGCATGCACTTTGGCAATTTGGCCCTGGGCCACATACAGTTTGGTCACCACACCGGCTTCGGGGGCGGTAATCTCCACCAGCGCCTTGTCGGTCATGACTTCAACGATAGGCTGATCTTCTTCAATTTGATCGCCTTCAGCGACGCGCCATTCGACGACTTCACACTCGACGATGCCTTCGCCAATATCAGGCAATAAAAAATCGCTCATTGTTTTTCTCCCCATGCGTACTTAGGCATTAATAGCCACTAAAAGTTGACGCTTTCGCGAATCGCTTCAAAAATCTTCAGGTGATCAGGCAGATACTCTTTTTCCAGCACCAGTGGAAAAGGCGTATCCAGCCCCGTCACCCGGGCAATGGGCGATTCCAGGTAGAGAAAACAACGCTCTTGAATAGTGGCAGCGATTTCACCGGCAAAGCCACCGGTTAACGGGGCTTCATGGCTCACCACCAGTCGGCCGGTTTTTAACACCGATTCAGCCACCGTATCCGCATCCCAGGGCAGCAGTGAGCGCAGGTCGATCACTTCACAGGCGATGCCCTGCTCTTCGGCTAGCTCGACCGCTTTGCCGATCACCTCCATCTGCGCGCCCCAGCCTACCACGGTAATATCCGTGCCCTCCTTGGTGATTTCGGCTTCGCCAATGGGAAGCTGGTAATCCTCTTCGGGCACTTCACCGACTGAAGCACGATAAAGACGCTTAGGCTCCAGAAAAAGCACCGGATCCGGGTCGCGAATAGCGGCAAGCAGTAGCCCTTTAGCCTGGTATGGGTTGCGCGGCACCACCACCTTTAATCCAGGTGTATGGGTGAAATAAGCTTCCGGTGATTGAGAGTGATAAAGGCCACCAGCGATACCGCCACCGTAAGGAGTGCGAATCGTCAAACCACCAACGTTAAACAGATCGCCTGAGCGGTACCGGAACTTGGCGGTTTCGTTAACGATCTGGTCAAACGCCGGAAAGATATAGTCGGCAAACTGTATTTCTGCCACAGGCACCGAGCCCTGGGCCGCCAAGCCATTGGCAAAGCCGATAATGCCCTGTTCGACAAGTGGCGTATTGAAACAGCGCGCTTTGCCGTACTTCTCCTGCAGGTGACTGGTGGCCCGAAATACGCCGCCAAAAATACCCACATCTTCACCAAAGCAGATGACTTTTTCATCCTCTGCCATGGCGATATCCAGTGCATTATTAATTGCCTGGAGCATGTTCATGGTAGCCATGTTACGCCTCTCCCTGAGTATCAGTCTCGGTGCCCACGTCTAAATCCAACGACTGCGCCCCGCGGGGATAAGCCTCTGGGTAGCGACGGATATGGCGTTTTAACTGATCGAATTGGCGCTGCAGCGATGGGGTTATATCGGCATACACATCGCTGATCAGGCTCTCTAGCGGCGGCGATGAGCGCTTCTCAGCCCGCTTCATGGTTTCCAGTACTTCACGGCGCAGGGTTTCCTGCTGGGTAGCCTCCTCCTCTTCGCTCCACCACTGTTTCTTCAAGAGCCATTTTTGCAGCCGCAGCAGTGGGTCTTTGGCGCGCCACACCTCCTCCTCATCTTTCGAGCGATAGCCAGAGGGGTCGTCGGAAGAGGAGTGCGCGGCAAGGCGATAGCTCATGGCCTCGATCAATACCGGCTGATTTTTCTCAACCGCGATCTTGCGTGCCTGCCGCGTCGCTTCGTAGACCGCCAGCACATCGTTACCATCTACCCGGATCACGTGCATGTGGTAGCCAAAGGCTCGGGGGGCGATACCGTCGGCGGCAAACTGCTCGACGGCAGGCGTGGAAATGGCATAGCCATTGTTACGGCAGAAGAATATCACCGGCACCTGATGCACTGAGGCCATATTCAGCGCGGCGTGGAAGTCTCCCTCGGAGGCAGCGCCTTCACCAAAAAACGTTAACGTGCAGTGACCGTTACCAGCCAATTTTTGGCCGTAGGCGTAGCCCGTGGCCTGAGGAATCTGAGTCGCTAAGGGGGACGAGATGGTCATGTAGTGCAGCTTGCGCGACCCATAGTGAATCGGCATTTGGCGGCCTTTGCCGTAGTCCAGCTCGTTGCCGAACAGCTGATTCATGAATTCGTCGATCGAGAAGCCGCGATACATTAAAGCGCCCTGCTCGCGGTACTGCGCCATAATCATATCGGCGTCATTTAGCGCAGCAGTGGCGCCCACTACGGCGGCCTCTTCACCGGTACACTGCATATAAAAGCTCAACCGCCCCTGGCGCTGAGCAGCCATCATACGTTCATCGAGAATACGCGTGGCCAGCATCGCCTGATAGATACGCCGGGCGTGATCACGCTCAAGCGCGGGCTCATCAGCGTCGCTATGCAGCTCACCTTCTGGGTTAAGCAGGCTGAAAGTAGGAATTGAAAATTCGTCGCCGGTCATGAAGTCCGGCTGGTGTACGTACTGTGTCATCATTATTGTCCTTGTTTTGCCCCTTTTGAGGGCAGTGTTGTTGGTATTGACCGTTTATGCCAGTGGATTTATCTGTCATAGGTCAACGCAACATCTATCTACCACAACATTTAGGACAATAACGCAGCGCAAGGACTTTAGGGATGCTACTTAAGATGCAGAGAGGTTAAAACGCAGAAAAATCAGTCATCAGAGATACGCGCACGTAGTTGACGCTGCAACACTTCGAACAAGCTATCAATCGTCAGGGCCAACAATGCAATGGTCAGCGCCCCTTGAACCACATAGGCCATATTGCCGTTCACGATGCCGGAGATAATCGGGTCACCAAGGTTACTTGCTCCCACGGTAGCCCCTAACGCGGCAGTGGCAATATTGATGGTCACCGAGGTTCGGATGCCCGCCAGAATGACCGGTGCTGCCAGAGGGAGCTCAACTTGACACAGGATTTGCGTTGGCTTCATGCCCATAGCGTGAGCAGCCGTTTTAATATCGCCTTCGACGCCCTGCAAACCAGCAAGAGTATTGCGCACGATAGGCAATAGCCCGTAGAGCATTAAAGCGACAATAATGGGCAAGGTGCCAAACCCCAGAACGGGTACCGCCAGCGCCAGAACCGCCACTGGAGGAAACGTTTGCCCTAGTGATGCCAACTGGGCCACCAGTGGTAGAAAATCACTCCCCCACCTGCGGGTAACGGCGATACCCGCCGCGACTCCCACGATAATGGTCACCACCGCTGCAATGCCGACGACAAAGAGGTGGCGGCCTAGCAAAGTGACAAAACCGGCGCGATCGTAGATGACTTGCCGGGCATCGGGCTCAATCCAGCGAAATAGGGGCTCGGCAGCCGACATGGCAAAGACGCTCATCATTAGCAGCGCCCCCCAAAGCAGTGGCCATAGCCATTGTGGGGCTTTTTTGTGGGGCTGGGCGACGCTTAGCGAGTTACTCACGCGGGTTTCCATTGTCCAGTTGAGCCTCCTTGATAATTCTCCGCAACGATAGCTCACCGACCGGCACATCATGTTGGTCAACAACGGTCAACCGGTCGCTATGATCGCGCAGCATCATGGAAAGCGCCTGACGTAGCGAGAAAGTCCCAGGGATGCGCGACTGCGCGGGCAAGGTAGGCCCCATAGAGGTCATATGATCTTTCACACGGGTTAACGCGGCTTGTTTAAGGCCTCTTTCCAGCCCACCTAAAAGCGACTCGACAAAAGGGTCGGCAGGGCTTTGTAATAGCGCCAGCGGTGAGCCTTGTTGCACGATTCGACCTTCGCGCATCACCACTAAGTGATCCGCCAGCTTAAGCGCTTCATCCATATCATGGGTCACAAACACTACGGTTTTATGCAGCCGTGCTTGTAGCTTGGCCAGCTCATCCTGTAGCTTTTCACGGGTAATAGGATCAAGCGCGCCGAAGGGTTCATCCATCAACAAAATATCCGGGTCTGCCGCCAGGGCACGCGCAACACCCACTCGCTGCGCCTGCCCCCCTGAAAGCTGATGCGGGTATTTATGCCCAAACTCATCCACTGGCAAACCGAGCAAATGCATTAGCTCGGCCACCCGTGACTGGACGTCCGTTGCTGACCACTTCAATAACCGTGGCACCAGACCGATGTTGCGCGCAACGTTCCAGTGGGGAAACAGCCCGGTGTGCTGTATCACATAGCCAATCCGGCGACGTAGTTTTACAGGGTCATACGCGTCTATCGCCTGCCCATCGAGGATGATGTCGCCTTCGCTGTGCTCAATTAAGCGATTGATCATGCGCAAGGTGGTCGATTTACCACAGCCCGAGGTACCCACTAACGCACAGAATTTACCCTTCGCCACCCGTAGAGAAATATCGTCCACCGCGGTTTCATCCCCAAACCGCTTGGATACGTGGGATAGTTCGATCATCTTGTTCCTCCGGGGCGCAGCGCTTCTGCCAAGGCACCTAAGCCCGCATCCACCACCAGAGCCAGCATTAAAATAGGCAGTGCGCCAAGCAGCACCATATCCATGGCGGCCTGACCTAAGCCTTGAAAAATAAAAGTACCTAACCCGCCCGCACCAATCAGAGCGGCAACGGCGGTAAGCCCAATGGCCTGAACAGTGGTAATTCTCACCCCTTCCAACAGCACCGGCAGCGCCAGCGGTAACCGCACCTGCCAAAAACGCTGCCCGGCACGCATGCCCATGCCTTTGGCGGCTTCTAATGTATCGGGACTGACTTGTTCAAGCGCGGTATAGGTGTTGCGCACAATGGGCAGCAGGCTGTAGCCAATCAGTGCAATTAAGGCGGGCGTAGTGCCAATACCGCTAACGCCAAGCTGGGCTAAAAAAGGCACGTTGGTGGCAAGCCAGGCTAGCGGCGCCAGCAGTAGACCGAATAGCGCCAAACTGGGAATGGTTTGAAGAAAATTGAGCACAGCAAACGCGCCCTTCTGCAGCCGGGCATAGCGGCGCATCAGCATGGCAAGTGCCAGCCCAAGCACAATGCTGACACTGACGGCGATACTGACCAGCTTAATGTGCTGCGCGACGGCGCTTAGAAACTGTTGATCACGGGCTTTAAATTCTTGAACGAGGGCAAGCGTTTCCAGCCCAAAAGCTGCACAGAGCCACCACATCAGCGCGACACCACATAGCAATAGCGTGGGCCATACCCGCGTGAGGTTTAAGCGCAAGCGTAGTTCTACTAAACACAGCAGCAGTACAAACAGAACAACCCAATACGCCGCTCCCATGCCTAAACGCGCTTGAGGCATCTCAGGGTCAATCAGTAAATAGCTGCTCGCCATCAACCCCACTGGCATTAGCGCCATGATCACTATCACCGCCGCTAACAGCGCTCGGTAGTGACGATGGGTTGGCTGGCACGCGAGAATACCGATAAAGGAGAGCAATAGCGTTGCCAATAGCGCACCTGGCCAGCCAAAAGCCTCCAGTGCGCCATGCCCCGTCCCTAACACAATCCGGTTGGGGGCCATGCTGACCACATCAAGTAACCAGAATGCAGCCAGCATAATAAGGCTCAGGCTAACGAGCACAACGTTAGGGTGCCACCCTTCCCAACGAAGCCGCGGGGTGGGCAGTGCATCCATCAACGACATTAATTAGTTATCCCGAGCGTTAGCATTAAATTATAAGATTACCAGGCATTAATTATTAAGCGAATCGAGGTAGTCGCTGGCCACTTGGGATGGAGACAACCCGTTAACGGCGACATCGGCATTGAGCGTTTGCAGAGTGACCAGATCAAGGCTAGTGAAAACCTCATTGAGCAGCGCTTCTATTTCTGGATAGGCTTCAAGTACGCTTTCACGAACCACGGGGGCAGGCTGATACACCGGTTGCACGCCCTTGGTATCTTCCAGCACGACCAGCCCCAGCGCACTTAAGCCACCGTCCGTACCATAGGTCATCGCGCCATTAACACCGCTGGTCTGTTGGGCGGCCGCACGCATGGTAGCAGCGGTATTACCACCAGAGAGCACCAACAGTTGATCATCACTCAACTCAAAACCGTAGGCTTCCTGAAATGCGGGCAGTGCTTGTGAAGACTCGACAAACTCAGCGCTTGCAGCAAATTTGAACTCGCCGCCGTCGGCCAAATAGGCGGCTAGATCTTCTAGACTCACCAGCTCATTTTCCTCGGCAACATCCTCGCGGACGCTCATTGCCCAAGTGTTATTAGCGCTGGCAGGCTGCAGCCATATCAAGCCTTGCTGCGCATCACGCTCGCGCACTGTTTCATAAGCCTGATCTGCATTATTCCATACTGAACTGTCGGTCATATCGAAAAAGAACGCGCCATTACCCGTGTATTCTGGATAAAGGTCAATCTCGCCCGCTTCAAGCGCAGTGCGGACAACGCTAGTGCCGCCCAGCTGTAAGCGGTTTTCGGTCGCAATGTCATTGCGCTCCAGGGTCTGAATAATCAGCTCGCCCAGAACAGAGCCTTCTGTATCGATTTTGGATGACACCACCACAGGCTCGTTAGCGCTGACTTGGGAGAATGCCGCGAGGGATACGGCACAAGCAGCGATTAAGGGCTTAGCAATGAAAGAATTGGCTGAAAAGCGCATCTTTGAATTCCTTTTGAAGTGGGCTTTAAACGACCGAGGCTCTTATAGTCATTATAAGAGCCATCAGCGTTTAAGTTAGCGCATAAGCCACCAACGAGAGATGAAGGTTTTTGGGTTAAGGTGCTTCTAATACCCAAGACGTGCCTTCTCGGGAGTCCTTGAGAATAATCCCTAAAGCGGCAAGCTCATCGCGGATCGCATCCGCTTGGGCGAAGTCTTTATTCGCCTTAGCCTCAATGCGCTGAGCAATTTTCGCTTCGATCTCGCTCTCGCTGAGCGGCATACCCTGCTGCTGCGTGCCTTTTAAGAACGTTTGTGGCTCTTGCTGAAGAAGCCCCAAAACTGACCCAAGCTGCTTTAACTCGCCCGCCAGCTTGGCAGCTTCATTAGGCTGTTCTTGCTTGGCGCGATTGACCTCGCGAGCCAGCTCAAACATCACCGCCAAAGCTTCGGGGGTATTGAAGTCATCGTCCATTACCTGAGTAAAGCGCTCACGGTAAGCTGAAGCGTCATCACTATTTGCCGCGCCTAGCTCAAGACCTTCCAGCGCGGTGTACAAGCGCGTTAGCGATTTACGCGCCTCGGTCAGTGAATCAACCGAGTAGTTGATCGGGCTACGGTAGTGACTCGCCACCAGCAGAAAACGCACCACTTCTGGGTCGTGCTCGGCCAGCACGTCGCGAATGGTGAAGAAGTTGCCCAGGGATTTGGACATCTTTTCCTGATTCACCCGCACAGCGCCTGCGTGCATCCAGGTATTGACGTAGGTTTTGCCAGTGGCCGCCTCGGATTGAGCGATCTCATTTTCATGGTGCGGAAAGGTTAAATCCGGCCCGCCGCCATGAATGTCGAAAGTGTCACCCAGGCAGCAGGTCGACATCGCCGAGCACTCGATGTGCCAGCCAGGCCGGCCGTTACCCCAGGGCGACGCCCAGTGCGCCTCCCCCGGTTTGGCTGCCTTCCAGAGCACGAAATCGAGCGGGTCTTCTTTATGAACATCCACATCAACCCGGCTGCCTGCACGCATATCGTCTAACTGGCGGTTATTGAGCTTGCCGTAATCAGCGAATTTGCGCACCCGATAGTAGACATCACCGTTATCGGCCGCGTAGGCAAAGCCTTTTTCAATCAGCGTTTCAATCATTGCCACGATATCGTCGATATGGCCGGTGGCGCGCGGCTCATGGCTGGGCGGCAATACAAATAGGCGCGCCTCATCTTCGTGCATGGCATCAATCATGCGCTCTGTCAGCGCAGTGATACTTTCGCCATTTTCGTCGGCGCGCTTGAGTATCTTGTCGTCGATATCGGTAATGTTGCGCACGTAGTTAACGTCATAGCCGCGTTCTCGAAGATAGCGGGTGATGACATCAAAGGCGACCATTACGCGAGCGTGCCCTAGGTGGCAGTAGTCATACACCGTCATGCCGCAGACATACATGCTCACTTTGCCCGCTTCCAGTGGGGTGAAAGGTTCTTTGCGGCGCGTCAGCGTATTGTAAATATGCATATGGCTATCCATGTTTGTTTTAGCCCTTCTGCTTGATTTTAGCCCAGCTATCTTTCAACCCCACGGTACGGTTAAACACCAAATGCTCTGGCGTAGAGTCGTGACGGTCAGCGCAGAAGTAGCCGACGCGCTCGAACTGGAAGCGTGACTCGGGCGTTGCGAAGGCTAAGCTTGGCTCTCCGATGGCTTGGCAAACGACCAGCGACTCCGGATTAAGATGCTCTAGAAAATCGACATCTTTATCGCGATCCGGCTGTTCAACGGTGAACAGATTGTCGTAAAGACGCACTTCCATCGGCACGCCGTGTGCAGCGCTAACCCAGTGAATAACACCTTTGACCTTACGTCCTTCGGGATTTTTACCCAGCGTATCGAAATCCACCGAACAGTGCAGTTCGCTGATCTCACCGGCGGCGTCTTTGATCACTTCGTCACAACGAATCACGTAGCTATTGCGCAGGCGTACTTCTTTACCTGGTGCCAAGCGGAAGAACTTTTTAGGCGCGTCTTCCATAAAGTCGTCTTGGTCGATATACAGCTCGCGGCTGAACGGCACCTGACGCACCGTCATATCTTCACGGGCGGGGTGACCAGGGACTTCGTACACCTCCTGGTGACCTTCCGGCACGTTGGTGAGCACGACTTTCAGCGGCTTTAACACACACATGGCGCGCGGGGCATTGTCTTCAAGATCCGAGCGAATGGCGTGGGTCAACATGGCGATATCCACCAAGCCACCGTCGGCACGAGTAACGCCAATCATCTCGCAGAATTTACGAATTGACGCTGGCGTATAGCCACGGCGACGCATGCCGGAGATCGTCGGCATACGTGGATCGTCCCAGCCATCGACAATTTTTTCGTCAACCAGCAGTTTCAGTTTGCGCTTGGAGGTCAGGGTGTAGTCGAGATTCAGCCGTGCAAACTCGATCTGGCGCGGTTTCGCGGGAACCGGCAGATTATTTAAAAACCACTCGTACAGCGGGCGGTGATCTTCGAATTCCAGGGTGCAGATCGAGTGGGTAATACCTTCAATAGCATCCGACTGACCATGGGTGAAGTCGTAAGAGGGATAGATTTTCCACTTGTCGCCAGTCTGGTGATGGCTGGCATGACGAATACGGTAAATAATCGGGTCGCGTAGATTGATATTGGGTGAGGCCATGTCAATCTTGGCGCGCACGACCTTTTCACTTTCGCCAAACTCACCTTCACGCATCCGCGCGAGTAGATCCAGATTCTCTTCGGCGCTGCGTTCGCGGTAAGGGCTAGGCTTACCCGGCGCTGTCAGGGTGCCGCGATACTCGCGGATTTCATCCGGCGACAGGTCGTCAACGTAGGCTTTGCCTTCTCGCATTAAGTGCTGCGCCCAGGCATAGAGCTGATCGAAGTAGTCAGACGCAAAACGCACCGGGCCTGCCCATTCAAAGCCTAGCCAGCTGACGTCCTCTTTGATCGCATCGATGTAAGCCTGCTCTTCTTTGGCAGGGTTGGTGTCGTCAAAACGTAGATGACACTCGCCACCCAGTTGCTCCGCCAACCCGAAATTTAGACAGATCGACTTCGCATGGCCGATATGCAGGAAGCCATTGGGCTCCGGGGGGAAGCGCGTCACGATTTTAGTGACCTGGCCGCCCTCGATTTCGTCGCGTACTTGGTTGCGAATGAAGTTCGGCGCTGGGGTGGTCTCGTTGGTCATGATGGTGTTGATAACCTCGTGGTGGATGGCGTGCTGCGCCGTGAGGACATAGGATACTCCTATGGACCTTCGCGGTGCAGGGCAAAACCGCTATTATAACGTGACGCCGATGCACAGCGCCAAGGCGAACGCCTTTATTGAACAGGAATTTATCTATGATCGTATTACAAACGAACCACGGTGACATCACCATCGCTCTTAACCACGAAAAAGCGCCAATTAGTGCGGCGAATTTTGAACAGTATGTGCGCGACGGGTTTTATGATGGCACCCTGTTCCATCGCGTCATTGACGGCTTCATGGTGCAAGGGGGTGGTTTCGATAAGGAGTTCAACCAAAAGCCGACCCGCGACCCTATCGACAACGAAGCCGACAACGGCTTGAAAAATACCGTTGGCACCCTGGCCATGGCACGCACCCAGGATCCCCACTCTGCCACTGCGCAGTTTTTTATCAATGTGGGCGATAATAGTTTTCTTGATCACAGCGGTAAAAGCCTTCAAGGCTGGGGCTATGCGGTATTTGGCGAAGTCGTTGACGGGATGGATGTGGTCAATGAGATTAAAAACGTAGCTACGTCTCGCCGCGGCATGCACGCCGACGTCCCCTCCGAAGATGTCATTATCGAGCGCGCGTACGTCAAAGACGCGGAATAACGCCGGGAGCCTTATGCGCACACTGCTTGTTGCCGACCTTCATCTAAGTAGCGATACCCCCGAGATCAATCAGGGGTTTTACCGCTACTTAGAGCACACTGCTCCAGGAGCCGACGCGCTTTATATTCTTGGGGATCTTTTCGATGCCTGGATTGGCGATGATCTACTGGACGCCAATACACATCCGCTTAGCGTTGTTGCACATGAAGTAATTCGCCATTTGCGCAGACTTAGCAGTGACGGTACTGCGGTGTACCTAATGCACGGCAACCGAGACTTTCTGCTGGGCGAACGCTTTATAAATGCGTGCCAGGCATTTCTGCTACCGGATATTGAGGAAGTGGAAATCCAAGGCATTCCCGTTTTACTGCTACACGGCGATAGTTTGTGTACTCAGGATGAAGCGTATATGGCTTTCCGCAAGCAGTCGCGCAATCCAGAGTGGCAGGCGCAGATGCTTGCACTACCTTTGGAACAACGTGTAGCACTTGCGCAAAGCTTGCGTACTCAATCTGGCGAAGCCAATGCTAATAAAGCTGAAGCGATTATGGATGTGACGCCACAAGAAGTCATTGCGCTGATGGAGCACCACGGCTTGACTACCATGATCCACGGTCACACCCACCGCCCCAGAGTACATGACTTGACGGTTGAAGACGTGCCTGCCAAGCGCTATGTACTAGGCGACTGGGATACCCAACACGGCTGGGATATTATCATTGAGCGCGCCGACCATACTGCGCCCCGACTGCGTCAGTTCTCTTTAACGGAATTACCTGATTCCTGACCGCAATTTACGGGTATAAAAAAGCCGATCATGTGATCGGCTTTTTTTGCTCTTGCTGTTTGTAACTTGGGCTTAAGCGACTCTAGCGCTCTATATCGGCATCGCTGCGCAGGTCATCAATCAATCCCTGCAATACCGATTGGGCACGCAACTGCTCGGCCATTTGCGCAACAAATGTCTCCATCTGCTCATCGACCTCACCTACACTGACGCTATCAAGCGCTACCACAGCCACTCCTTGCGGCAGTTCAACCGTGCGATAGACGCTCTCACCCTCTTCAGGGCGCGCCATGCGGAAGGCTTCCTGAACAATCAGCTGAGGCACAGTGCTATCGGCTTGGCGGCTTACGCTGTTGGCTTCTAGCCAATCAACATCTGCCGACTGACCGTCTCGCAAACTTGCAACCAGTGCCTGTGCCTCTTCACGCAGCGCCTCTTGCTGCTGTTCTGCGGCCACTGACATTTCAACGTCCTCGCGCACTTCATCAAGCGGCAGCAGAGTCGCATCACGCTGCTCAGCAACCCGCAGTACCAGGCGACGATCCTGATCCAGCTCAATCACTTCGCTGTTGTAGCCCTCTTCAAATACGTCGTTGCTAAAGGCCGCCGACATTACCCCAGGCTCAGACAGCACTCCGTCAGCCTCATCATCACGAGCAAGCCAATCGCTCTCCTGCAGCGTTAGACCGAGCTCATCGGCAACGCTCTGCAAGTCGTCGGCAGCGAAGCTCTCGTCGATCAGTTGTTGAACCCGCTGGTTAAACTCATCATCAATGTCACGTAGTGCCACTTCCCGCGCTAGCTCATCGCGCTGCTCTTCAAAAGTAGGGCCCTGAATATCCGTCACCTGGATAATGTGGAAAGCGTTATCCAACTCAACAGGCTGGGATACATCACCCTCTTCGAGACCAAAGGCCGCTTCATCAAAGGCGTCACCAAAGAAGCCACGGCTGATCACACCAAGATCACCGCCCTCTTCTGCACTGGCCGTGTCGTCAGAATAGCGCAAGGCGGTATCTGTAAACGAATCACCGCTGTCCAGTGCTTCCCGAGCGGTCTCGGCTAATTGCTGCGCTTCATCGCGGGTGCGCTCATTACCAAAGGTGATCATGATATGCGACACACGGCGGTCAGCATTGCGATTTTTCTCGCGCCAGGCGTCACGCAGGGCCTCTTCATCCACGTCACGACCCTCTGCCATGGCCTGGCGGTCAATCAGCACATACTCAAGACGCACCTGTTCCGGGCGTTCATAGCGCTCCTGGTGGGCATCGTAATATGCTTGGAGATCGTCATCGCTAACGCTGATATCAGCGTCCACATCGTCACCATCCAAAACTATATAGCGGAAACTACGCTGCTGGCGCTGTAATTCGGCCAGGCGCTCTTGCTCGTTCGGCAGGCTAAAATCACTGAAGGCTAAACCTTGCTGTAAATGCTGGCGCTGGATATCGACGCGCAACTCTTCACGAAAGGAGATCGGCGTATAGCCAGCACCGGCGAGACGATTTCGGAACACCTCTGCAGAGAAACGGCCATCCTGATCATGAAATTCCGGCAGGCTGACAATTAACTGATCCAACTGCTGTTCAGAAACGGCAAAACCACCCTCTTCTGCATACTGGGACAGCAGTTGCTGCGTGATAAGCTGGTCAAGTATATCGTTGCGCAAGGCACGCTCTTGCTCAGGCGGCACTTGTCCTGAACGCAGCGCGCGCTGAACCTCTAGCTCAACTTGCTGACGCATAATCGGCTGTCCGTTGACGCTCGCCACTTCGTCCGGATCGCTGCCAAAAAGCCCAAACAGTGACTCAATCCCGAAAAGTGCCATGGCCGCGACCATGACACCGATAATAATTTTGGCACCCCAGCTCCTGGAGCCATCTCGAATACTTTGCAGCATGCTAGCCTCAGATAGTCACAGCCAAACAGATCGGCCCGCTCAACCCAAATAAAAAGTGGGCCAGAAAATAACATGGGCGCATCGCCAATGCGATGCGCCCATTAGGTTACAGCAAACGCGGTCAAATTAGTTGACGGCGTCTTTCAGCGCTTTACCTGCTTTGAAGCTGGGTACTTTGGCGGCACTGATCTGGATTGGCTGACCCGTTTGTGGGTTACGGCCAGTACGAGCAGCACGCTCTTTGATCGCGAAGGTACCAAAACCTACCAGAGATACGCTTTCGCCTTTCTTAAGGCTATCGGTGACAGACTCCACCATGGCATCCAATGCGCGGGTTGCCGCTGCTTTCGGAATATCTGCAGACGCGGCAATGGCTTCAATCAGCTCGGACTTATTCACTCTTCACCCCTTGACTGTTTCAAAAAATGGCTCTGAACGGCATGGTCACCGATGGATACGACGATCAAAGCATAGCTGCGTTTTATAGCAATGCCTTGAAACATCTGTCAAGCAACCATGCCGCGAGATACCCGCTACCCAAAGCAGCGGGCACATATTAAGTAAAATTAAAGACCAGCGAGGACTTTAACAGCTTAATGGGTACTAGCAACAACGGTATTACTAAACGATGCTTCGGTACTTTTCAATGGCGCACCGTCTTCTACCTTATCAGCTAGCGCTACGGCTAAGACATCATCTATCCAACGTACCGGACGAATATCCAATGCACCTTTGATATTGTCAGGTACTTCCTTGAGATCACGGCGGTTTTCCTCAGGAATTAGCACTGTCTTTATACCACCGCGGCGGGCTGCCAGCAATTTCTCCTTCAATCCGCCTATCGGTAATACCTCACCGCGCAGATTGACTTCACCGGTCATTGCCACGTCGCAGCGTACCGCACGCTGGGTGTATGCGGAAACAATCGCCGTCACCATGGCAATACCTGCACTGGGCCCATCTTTAGGTGTTGCCCCTTCAGGAACGTGGATATGCAGGTCCTCTTTTTCGAACCGTTCGGGGTCAATGCCATACGCTTCTGCCCTAGCGCGCACTACCGTATGAGCGGCACTCACCGACTCTTTCATTACATCGCCAAGTGAACCGGTCTTGTTAATTCGCCCTTTACCCGGCGTCACGACAGACTCGATGTTGAGTAACTCGCCGCCCACCGATGTCCAGGCAAGGCCTGTCACTCGGCCGATCTGGTCGTCTTGCTCTGCCAAACCGTAACTATAGCGACGTACGCCCGCGTAGTGCTCAATTTGCTCAGCCGTTAAGCTCTGCCCTGTTTGGGCGGCTTGCGGGTCACGCTCTTTCTCAAGCCGCTCACGCAGTACCTTCCGCGACACTTTGGCAATCTGCCGCTCCAGCTCACGCACACCCGCTTCGCGGGTATAGTAGCGAATAAGCTCTAAAAGCGCGCTGTCTTCGAGCGTTAACTCATCGCCTTTTAAACCGTTCGCGGCTAGTTGCTTAGGCAATAAGTAGCGCTTAGCGATCGCCAGCTTCTCATCCTCGGTGTAACCCGGCAGACGAATAATCTCCATACGGTCAAGCAAGGCGCTAGGGATATTCATCGAGTTAGCGGTACAGATGAACAGCGTCTCGGAGAGATCGTAGTCAAGCTCCAGATAGTGATCGCTAAAGCTGTTGTTCTGCTCAGGATCAAGCACTTCGAGCAGCGCAGAGGCAGGGTCACCGCGATGATCCATGCCCAGTTTGTCGACCTCATCCAAAAGAAATAACGGGTTTTTAACCCCTGCTCTGCTCATCCGCTGCATCAACTTGCCTGGCAATGAACCAATATAGGTGCGCCGATGGCCGCGAATTTCCGACTCATCGCGTACCCCACCCAGGGCCAAACGCACATATTTGCGATTGGTGGCACGGGCAATGGACTGGCCAAGCGAGGTCTTGCCCACCCCGGGCGGCCCAACGAGACATAGCACTGGGCCTTTCATCTTGCGCACGCGCTTCTGTACGGCAAGATATTCCAGGATGCGCGCCTTAACCTCCTCCAGGCCGTAATGATCTTCATCGAGCACCTGCTGCGCTTTGACGAGATCATGCTTTACCCGGGTACGCTTTTTCCATGGAACAGCGACTAACCAATCCAGGTAGGAGCGCACTACGGTCGCTTCAGCGGAGTTTGAGGCCATCATTTTAAGCTTATTGAGCTCTTGAGTCGCTTTCTCGGACGCCTCTTTCGGCATACCGGACTCTTTAATCGCCAGCTCATACTTCTCAGCCTCGTTGGGCACATTATCCAGCTCACCCATCTCTTTCTGGATAGCTTTCATCTGCTCATTGAGGTAGTACTCGCGCTGAGTCTTCTCCATCTGCTCTTTGACCCGCGAGCGGATGCGCTTCTCTACTTGCAGTAGGTCGATTTCAGATTCGATCAGCGCCATCAGGTGCTCAATACGATCGCGCACCCGATCCATCTCAAGCAGCTCTTGCTTGTCGCCAATTTTAAGCGACAGGTGGGCACAAATGGTGTCCACCAAGCGGCTTGGATCTTCAATCCCCGACAGCGAATTAAGCACTTCGTTGGGGACTTTTTTGGAGAGTTTGACGTACTGCTCGAACTGATTGAGCAACACGCGTACCAGTGCTTCCTGCTCACGACTGGTCAGCGGTTCACTCTCTCGGGGCGTTAAATACGCCTGGGTGTAGCCTGCGGCATTCTCTTCGACATTGAGAACATCCGCTCGGAAATTCCCCTCAATGAGTACCTTGACCGTGCCATCAGGCAACTTAAGCAGTTGCATGATATCGGCCACGGTGCCCATAGCGTAAAGATCCGCATTGTCAGGCTCATCTTGAGACGCTTCACGCTGAGCCACCAGTAGCACACGTTTATCAGCCTCCATCGCCGCTTCGAGCGCCTGGATAGACTTTTCACGACCTACAAAAAGGGGGATGACCATTTGCGGATAAACAACCACATCGCGCAATGGCAAAAGGGGTAGACATTGTGTCTGTTCGGCGTTCTGCTGCATCGCAGACGTTCCTCGACAAATCGGATGAGTACTTAAAAGAGTACTTAGAAAAGTACTGCACACTTTTCAAAATGCTGGCGTTTAGACGTTAGCATTGAATAGGCTAGGCAGTAACACTTCACGAATTAGGCTTTATAACTCTCTCGCTAGATAACCAGGCTTCACAACACGCTTTATAAGGGCTCTCTACAGCAGAGCCCTAGAACATCTACAACAACAAGGGGTCGCCTTGGCGACCCCTTGATTTAGCGCAAGCGGTTGAAGCTGGGCCGCGATACTCGACTAGCCACTAACCATCAGTGCCGTCGACACGTGCATCTTCCTGCTGAGAGTAGATCAACAGAGGTTCGCTTTCTCCGGCTATCACAGATCCGTCGATGACGACCTTGCTAACACCTTCAAGCGAAGGAATTTCGTACATGGTATCCAACAGTACCGACTCTAGAATAGAGCGCAGTCCGCGAGCACCTGTCTTACGCTCCATGGCTTTTTCAGCCACTGCACGTAACGCTTCATCTCTGAACTCTAGCGTTACATCTTCCATTTCAAACAGCTTGGCGTACTGCTTAACTAGCGAATTCTTCGGTTCTGTAAGAATCTGCACCAGGGCGTCTTCAGTGAGCTCCATCAGTGTTGCGATGATGGGCAAACGACCCACAAACTCTGGAATCAAGCCAAATTTAACCAGATCATCAGGCTCTACGTCGGCCAGCAGTTCACCCACCCCACGGGAAGACTCTTTGCTTTTCACCGCCGCATTGAAGCCGATGCCGCCTTTCTCAGCACGGTCACGGATAACTTTATCCAGCCCTGCAAAAGCACCGCCTACGATAAACAGAATGTTGCCCGTATTGACTTGGACAAACTCCTGCTGGGGGTGTTTGCGTCCGCCTTGAGGCGGCACGGAAGCCGTCGTACCTTCAATAAGCTTCAGCAGTGCTTGCTGAACGCCTTCACCCGAGACATCACGGGTAATAGAAGGGTTATCCGACTTGCGTGAAATCTTGTCGATTTCATCGATGTAAACAATGCCACGCTCGGCTTTCTCGACGTCGTAGTCGCACTTCTGCAACAGCTTCTGGATGATGTTTTCGACATCTTCACCGACATAGCCGGCTTCCGTCAGCGTGGTTGCATCCGCAATGGTAAAAGGTACATTCAGTAACCGTGCCATGGTTTCCGCAAGCAGCGTTTTACCGCTACCGGTGGGGCCAATCAGCAGAATGTTTGATTTACCTAGCTCTACATCGCCGTCGCGTACATCTGTTTTCAAACGCTTGTAGTGGTTATATACCGCTACGGAAAGCACCATCTTGGCGCGATCCTGTCCGATAACGTAGTCATCAAGCGTATGACGTATTTCGCGTGGCGTAGGTAAACGCTCCTCATCGCTCTCGGCATCGGCTTCGAGAACTTCCTCGCGAATGATGTCATTACACAAGTCGACACACTCATCGCAGATATAGACGGATGGGCCCGCAATCAGCTTACGTACTTCGTTTTGGTTTTTGCCGCAAAACGAGCAGTAGAGCAGTTTGCCACCTTCGTCTTTGCCTTTGCCGTCGGCCATTCGCATACCTCTATCACTGCGGCGGCTTTCGCCGCCGGAAAAGCTCGTTAGAAAAGCAGAATCCTATCACGCTATCAGGATGTAGGCCGCTTATCCAGCACTGCATCAATCAGGCCATACTCTTTGGCTTGATTGGCGCTCATGAAATTATCCCGATCAGTATCACGTGAGACAGCTTCAATTTCCTGCCCCGTGTGGTGGGCAAGAATTTGGTTCAGTTTCTCGCGAATACCCAGAATCTCACGGGTATGAATTTCAATGTCAGACGCTTGGCCTTGGTAACCACCCAGCGGCTGGTGAATCATGACGCGTGAGTTGGGAAGGCAATAACGCTTGCCAGCAGCACCCGCTGTCAATAACAGCGCACCCATGCTGGCCGCCTGACCAATACACACCGTAGAGACATCTGGTTTCACAAACTGCATAGTGTCATAAATCGACATACCCGCAGTGACCGATCCACCTGGCGAGTTAATATACAGGTGAATATCTTTATCGGGGTTTTCCGATTCCAGGAACAGCAGTTGGGCAACAACCAAATTAGCCATGTAGTCTTCTACAGGGCCTACCAAAAAGATCACACGCTCTTTTAACAGGCGTGAGTAAATGTCGTAGGCTCTTTCCCCTTTGGCGCTCTGCTCAACCACCATGGGCACTAAACCGCCGGCGTTTTGAATATCAAACTCACTCATTCAGGTGATTCCTTGCGTCCGGGAAGGGAAAGGCGCACCGACATATTAGGTGCGCCGCGTTCCAGGGTGTTAGGCGCTCGCTTGCTCGCCCTCTTCAGCACCCTCATCTTGCTCTGCCTGCTGTTGCGCAGCGGCAAGGGCTTGCTGATAAGACATTTCAACGTCTTTAATGTTCGTTTGTTCGAGCAGCTTAGCTACCGCTTTCTCTTCGAGAATGGCAGATTTTACTTGGGTTTTCATCTGCTCGTTACCCATGTAGTAGCTAACCACCTCATCAGGATCTTGGTACTGCTCAGCAAGCTCGGTCACTTTTGCTTTGATAGCATCATCGTCAGCATCGAGTTCGTTAGCTTTGATTACTTCAGCCAGCAACAAGCCGACCTGAACGCGGCCTTTGGCCTGCTCTTCAAAGAGTTCGTTGGGCAACTGGCTGACATCAAAATCTTCGCCTAGACCAAACTGCTGCGCCGCTTGGCGCTTCATGCCGTCAGTCTCTTGCTGAACGAGCGCGCTAGGCACAGGAATTTCGTTAACCTTTTTCAGCGCATCGAGCACTTGCTGCTTAACCCGGTTATCAACGGCTTGCGACGCTTCACGGGTCATGTTCTTCTTGATTTCAGCGCGGAATTTTTCCTGATCGCCGCCTTCAACGCCAAAACGCTCGATAAACTCAGCGTCTACTTCGGGCAACTTCTGGCTGCTGACCTTATGTACGGTTACCTTGAAGGTGGCTTCTTTACCGGCTAAATGCTCGGCCTGGTAATCCTCAGGGAAGGTGACGTTAAGGGTCTTCTCTTCGCCCGCTTTGGCGCCAATTAACTGCTCTTCAAAACCAGGAATAAAGCTATTGGAACCAATGACCAGCGTGTGGCCTTCGGCGCTACCGCCTTCAAACGGCTCATCACCAATATAACCCTGGAAGTCAATAGTGACCTGATCGCCGTCAGCTGCAGCAGCGTCCACTTCTTCCCAGGCTGCATTTTGCTTACGCAGCGTATCGATCATCTCATCGACATCCGCATCACTCACCGAAACCACCGGACGCTCAATCTCTGTACCTTCGATAGAGTTAAGCTCAACCTGCGGGTAGATCTCCATAACCGCAACGAACTCTAGGTCTTTACCAGACTCATTGACCGATGGCTCAATTTGCGGGAAGCCAGCAGGGTTCAACCCTTCTTCGGTAATAGCGCGCACATAACGCTCACGCATTACTTCGCTGACAACCTCGTTACGTACGTCTTGGCCGTAGCGCTGCTGGACTACTGCCATTGGCACCCGGCCCTGGCGAAAACCATTCAAGCGAACGTTCTTCGCAGTGTCTTTCAAGCGAGCGCTAACGGCCCCGTCAATTTCGGCCGCCGGCACTTGAATGGTAATGCGGCGTTCGATCTGGGAGGTCGTCTCGACAGAAACTTGCATGAATTGTCCTCTAACGGCTGGGCGTTGTGTTGATTGCATATAATAAGTTCAAGGGGGCAATTTTAAGAACCCCAACGCATAGTGGCAAGCGCCATGCTCGCAACATGGGGGCAGTGATTTTAAAAACAAGGGAATAAGCGAGCAATTAACCACTTTAAGGCGTGTTTAGCTTCATTATTCGCCCCACGTTGCGTAATTTTTACCATTCTACTGCTTTGTGCGTCTTGCAGCGACTTTTTCAATCACTACCGCAAAAAAAGCTAACCTGCATGACGCTCACCCGACCACCATAAGCTCAGCGCATGAAGAAGCACCCCAAGCGTAGCACCATGAGAAATGAACACCTGCCAACTGATCCAGTCCGTAAACAGCGCATGCCAGCCACCCATCACCACCATTCCCAGCAGCAGCATAACGACTAACCGTTTACATAGTTGTGGCAGACGACGACGCGCCTCCACGGCCAGTAAGCGCCACTGAACAATAGCCGCAAAAGCCACCAGCGCTAAGGCGAAGATAATCAGCGTCTGGCGGGTTTCATGCCCTCCCGCCATGTAGCGCGGCAAAGTTGCCAGCATAACGACACATAAGCCCAGCGCAACGCTGATGCGCTCAGGCGAGGTGGGGGCTCGCTGCATCGCTCAAGCCACCTCTAATTGCTGGGCAACGATCCACTCTTCCACCCAGGGCACAGCAGCATCGTCGGCCATAAAGGTCTCCATGGCATCGATCTCTAGGCGCTCCCCTAAACGCGTCGCGCCATGATCCGCCAGCAGCTCATCAAGCGCGCGGCCCGCGCCACAAAATGTATCACCATACGAGCTATCACCGAGTGCAATGAGTCCGTAGCGAAGTGTGGTAAGCGCGGGACTTTGGTCACGCAACTGCCGGACAAAGGGCACAAAACTGCCGGGAAAATCACCACTACCAGTGGTCGATACACAAAAAAGCGCCAAATCGGCGTCACCGCTGACAATATCATCAACAGATGGCTGTTCAATAATCTCCACAGCGTAACCGGCCTGTTCAAATAGGGGTTTCACCTGCTCTGCCACATCAAGGGCACCGCCATACATGGTACCCACCAAAATATTTAGCTTCGGCATCGTCACTCCCCTGTCAAAGTGTCACAGTGCCAACCGTCAAGTCGACAAATACCTGATGAATTTGCTCAAATATTAACATGGCTGGTTAGAATGAGACACATCGCCCAAACGGGTGACCCACACGCAGCGCACAGGAGTGGCTATGCAGCAAACCTTCGAGGCTTGGATCACCCCGCTAATGATTAGCGGCCTGATCATATTTATGTGTTTTATTATCTGGGATTTGGCCAAAAAATCGAACGCAGGCAAATTTGGTACCATCATGCTGTTTGTGGTGCTCGGCGCAGGCATGCTGGGTTACGTCATTAAGGTGGTGATTACCTGGCTAATCGAAGGTGGCGGCATGCAGGGGTAACAAAAGCCATCACTCCACAGGCGCGCTTATCACTATACTCATCACAACAACGCCCATCATAAAAGAGAAAAGGAGCGCCCGAAGGCACTCCTTTTTTATGAGGGGGAGTCTTGCATGACACGAGAGCAGCTACTTACCTGTGAGTAACAGCATTTCTCAAACCAAAAGACTATTCACCGCCTTCATAGTGTTCAACCTGCTGCTTA
Organism: Halomonas sp. IOP_14; assembly: GCF_021021315.1. Lineage (NCBI taxonomy): Bacteria > Pseudomonadati > Pseudomonadota > Gammaproteobacteria > Oceanospirillales > Halomonadaceae > Halomonas > Halomonas sp. IOP_14. The sequence goes on from NZ_JAINWD010000042.1 coordinate 36,639, forward strand.
AGCTTTTGCCCTGGGCGAAACGTCACGACTCTTCGAGCAGAAATGGGAATTTCTTCACCGGTTTTGGGGTTACGCCCTGGTCGCTCGCGCTTATCTCGCAGATCAAAGTTACCAAAACCCGATAGTTTTACCTGTTCGTTCTCACGAAGGCAGGCTCTAATCTCTTCAAAAAAAGCTTCGACCATAGCCTTCGCTTCTCGTTTGGACAGGGCTAGCTCTGCATGCAAATGTTCGGCTAGCTCTGCTTTGGTCAACGCACCCATAAGGCTTCTCCTTATCCTTGAAGCAAACACAGCAACAAACGCTCTGTACCAAACGTACAGTAGCAAACGCATTGCCAAGAACGTGATAAGCATCGTGGCGTAGCCCAGGCACTCACATAGCTACTTAATTAGCCGCGCAGCTCAGCATCTAACTTGACACGCACTTGTGTCACAATTGAATCAACCAACTGATTGATTTCCTCGTCGTTTAGCGTGCGCGATGGATGCTGCCAGGTCAAGCCCAAAGCAATACTCTTGTGCTCTTCGGCCACACCTTTACCTGAATAGACGTCAAATAGCTTGATATCTTGCAGATACTCACCTGCTTGCTGCTTGGCGCAATCCAACAGCGCCTGCACAGGAGTCGCCTCTTTGAGTATAAACGCCAAATCACGGCGCACCTCAGGAAAGCGTGATAACGGTTCAAAGGCAGGAATACGGCCTTGGCTAAGCGCATCCAGACGCACTTCGAAGAGCACCGCATCCATCTTCAAGCCAAGCGTTGCGCGCACCTGAGGGTGCAGGGTACCGATCCAACCCGCAGGCTCTCCACGATGCAGCAGCTGCGCACACTGCCCCGGATGAAGGGCCGGGTGCTCTGCAGGCTCAAAGCGCCATGCGTCAGCGTCACCGCCCAAGGCCAGGACACTCTCCAAATCGCCCTTTAGATCGTAGAAATCCACCCGCCCTTTCGCATCACTCCAGCCCTCTGCTTCCCGCGCACCACAGACCAGGGCACCAAGCATCGGGACTTGTGACAACTCATCCAGTTCGCCGTTGAAAACCAGCCCGGTTTCAAACAGCCGCACGCGGGTTTGCTGACGGTTAAGATTATACTCCATGGCGCGCACCAAGCCGGGAAACAAACTAGCACGCATCACCGACAAATCAGCCGAGATAGGGTTAGCTAGCGCGGGGCTTACAGCATCGGGCAGCATGGTCGCTTGCAGCTCAGGAGCCACAAAGCTGTAGGTAATCGCCTCTTGGAAGCCGCGGGCAACCATCTGGCGGCGCAGCCGTGCCTGGGTAAGCGTTGCCTCGTCTGCTGAACGGAGCGCCAAGCGTGCCGCCGGCCGGCGCACCGGCAAATTATTGTAGCCATGGATACGCGCTACTTCTTCGATGAGATCCTCTTCGATGGCCAGATCAAAACGCCAACTCGGCGCAGTGACTGCCCAGCCGGCATCCTGCACGCTGACTTCAAGCCCTAGGCGTTGCAAGATATCAGTTACATCATCACTATCGAGAGCCTTGGAAAGCGCTTTTTCTAACCGTTCACTGCGCAAGAAAATAGCGCGCTCAGCAGGCATACGCTCAGCACTTTGCGCTTCAACAAGAGGCCCTGCTTGGCCGCCGCAGATATCAATCAAAAGCTGTGTGGCGCGCTCAACGGCAACTGGTGTCAATTGCGGATCGACGCCGCGCTCAAAACGGTGCGATGCATCTGTGTGTAGCCCGTAGGAGCGCGCCTGCCCCGCAATGGCAAGCGGAGTGAAGAACGCTGATTCAAGGAAAATAGTCTGGGTATTTTCATTAACGCCGGAGTTTTCCCCACCCATCACACCTGCCATGGCTAGCGGGCCTGAGCTGTCGGCAATGATCAACGTTTCGGGGCGCAGCGCCATATCACTACCATCAAGCAGTGTTAGCCGTTCGCCCGGCTTGGCCATGCGAACCACTATGCCCTCTTGCAGGTTGTGGCGGTCAAAGGCGTGCATCGGCTGGCCCAATTCCAGCATGACGTAGTTGGTAATATCCACCACTGGGTCAATCGAGCGCACGCCACTGCGGCGAAGACGTTCTACCATCCACAGCGGTGTTTCAGCCTTAACATTAACGCCCTTGATTACGCGACCAATATAGCGCGGGCACTGCTCTGGTGCCTCTACGCTCACCGCGAAGCTATCCTCAACCTCCGCGGCCACCGGTGCGATTACGGGCCCGTTAACCGGCAAACGGTTAAGCACGCCGACCTCTCGCGCCATCCCCTTAATACTCAGGCAGTCTCCCCGGTTGGGCGTCAGATCGACCTCAATCGTCATGTCATTAAGATGCATGAACTCTCTGAAATCGCCCCCCACCGGCGCAGATGACGACAGCACCAGGATGCCGGGCGAGGTCTCTTCTTCAAGCCCCAGCTCCGATGCAGAACAAATCATCCCGCGCGATTCAACGCCGCGTAGCTTGGCTTTTTTGATTTTAAAATCACCTGGCAGCACGCCACCCACCTGGGCAAAGGGGATCTTCTGACCAACATCAACATTGGGTGCACCGCAGACAACCTGCACAGGCTCGCCACTACCGTCATCAACGGTGCACACATTGAGCTTATCCGCGTCAGGGTGCTTCTCTTTACTCAGCACCTCAGCCACCACTACACCGCTGAATGCGGCGGCTACCGGCTCAATAGCGTCGACTTCCAAGCCCGCCATGGTGATTTGGTCGGCCATTGCCTGCGTTTCAAGCTGCGGCGAAACCCACTCACGCAGCCACTGTTCTGAAAATTTCATCGTTGATCCTGTATTCGGCGGCGGTCTTAAGCGAATTGACGTAAAAAACGCAGATCGTTTTCAAAGAACAGGCGTAAATCATTCACGCCGTAGCGCAGCATTGCCAAACGCTCAGCCCCCATTCCGAAGGCAAAACCGGTATAGCGCTCGGTATCAATACCCGAGTGACGAAAGACTTCAGGATGCACCATGCCGCATCCCATCACTTCCAGCCAGCCGCTGTGGGAACAGACACGACAACCTGATCCACTACACATCACACACTGAATATCCACTTCGGCGGAGGGCTCAGTGAATGGAAAGTAGGATGGACGGAAACGCACCGAAAGGTCGTCGCGCTCAAAAAATGCCTGCAGAAAGTCTTCGATCGTTCCTTTAAGGTCGGCAAAGCTAACCCCCTCATCGACCAGCAAGCCCTCCACTTGGTGGAACATGGGGGTGTGAGTCAAATCTGAATCGCTGCGATAGACCCGCCCCGGGCAAACGATACGGATAGGTGGCTCACTACTTTTCATAGTACGCACTTGCACCGGCGAGGTGTGAGTACGCAGCAAGCGCGTGGCGTCAAAATAGAAGGTATCAGCCATACCGCGAGCGGGATGGTGCGCGGGAATGTTGAGGGCTTCGAAGTTGTGATAATCGTCTTCAATTTCAGGCCCTACCGCCACGTCATAACCAATACGTGTGAACAGCCCCTCTATGCGCTCAAGCGTACGCGTGACGGGATGCAACCCACCGCTGGCCTGACCACGCCCTGGCAATGTGACATCGATACTTTCAGCGGCCAAACGGGCATTCAGCGCCTCACTTTCAAGCTGTTCGCGCTTAGCATCAATTTCGTCGGCCAGCGTTTGCTTGGCTTGATTAATACGCTCGCCTGCTGCCGGGCGGTCTTCGGCTGACAGCTTCCCCAGGCCCTTCAGCAAGGCAGTTACCTCACCTTTCTTACCTAAGTAGCGTACTCGTAACTCGTCTAGTGCGGCGACACTCTGCGCAGCCTGAATGGCGTCGCGAGCCTCAGATACCAGAGTAGGAAGGTGATCCATCCGTTTCACTCCGAATTAAGCGGTGTCCATCCGTGAAGATGGCGTGGCACGTTGAAGGTGACAAAAAAACAGGGGAAGAGCGGCTGCTCTTCCCCTGGATGGGTCACTCTGAAATGACCTCAGGCACGTAACACGGGCACAAGCCCTGTGCATATTACCTTATTGGGCAGCCTTGGCTTTTTCCACGATGGCAGCAAATGCAGCCTTCTCGTGTACTGCCAAATCGGCCAATACTTTACGGTCGATTTCGATACCGGCTTTCTTAAGACCGCCAACAAAGCGGCTGTAAGACATACCGTTAACACGCGCACCAGCGTTAATACGCTGGATCCATAGCGCGCGGAACTGGCGCTTACGATTGCGACGGTCACGGTAAGCGTACTGGCCAGCTTTGATTACAGCTTGCTTGGCAACACGGAAAACGCGTGAACGGGCACCGTAGTAACCTTTGGCAAGCTTCAATACTTTTTTATGGCGACGACGCGCTACTACGCCACGTTTAACTCGAGTCATAACACACTCCTGACTTTAAGGCTGAGGCAAAAAAATTGTGCACTCAGAAAAACGAAAACCCGACTTATAGATTCGGCAGCATACGCTGGATGAGCGCTTTATCAGACGCGTGGATCTGCTTCATTCCACGCAATTGACGCTTACGCTTGGTCGATTTCTTGGTCAAGATGTGGCTACGGTGAGACTGCTTGTGCTTAAAGCCATTAGCAGTCTTCTTGAAGCGCTTGGCAGCGCCGCTGTTGCTTTTGATTTTCGGCATGAGGAAAACTCCGCTCGATATTTTTTAGAAAACCCAGGGCCGACCACCGGTTTAACGGTGGCCCGTTGACATCGCCGTTGGATCACTTCTTTTTCGGGGCAATAATCATGATCATCTGGCGGCCTTCCATTTTAGGAAAGGCCTCTACCACTCCGATCTCTTCCAGGTCTGCCGCGATCCTTTCCATCAGCTTACGGCCGATATCCTGGTGCGCCATTTCACGACCACGGAAGCGCAGTGTGACTTTGCCCTTGTCACCACCTTCCAAAAAGCGCGTCAGGTTTTTAAGCTTGACCTGATAATCGCCTTCATCGGTGCCAGGACGGAATTTGACTTCCTTAACCTGGATTTGCTTCTGCTTCTTCTTTTGAGCCGCTTTCTGCTTCTTGGTCTCAAAAACGAATTTGCCGTAATCCATAATCTTACAGACGATGGGATCGGCATTCGAAATTTGCACGAGATCTAAGCTTTCAGATTCAGCACGCTCTAGCGCTTCGGTGGTGGGCACAACGCCCAACTGCTCACCGTCGCTACCAATAAGGCGTACTTCTTCTTCGACAATTCGCTCGTTCATTGGTGGGCGTTTGTCTGCTGGACGCCCGCGCTGGTTGCTTCTCTTGATCGTTCCGTCTCCTTAGGCCATTGACGATGTCGCCAGGGCTGCTCTCTCGGCAGTATGGCGTTCAATAAATTCATCGACCGTCATTGTACCGAGGTTTTCGCCGCTGCGTGTTCGCACGGCCACTGAGTCAGCTTCGACTTCCTTATCTCCCACCACAAGGAGATAGGGAACTTTCTGTAATGTATGCTCACGGATTTTAAAGCCGATCTTCTCGTTCCTCAAGTCCGCTTTAACACGCAAGCCACTTTTTTGCAGACGTTTCTCCAATTCGAGCGCATATTCACGCTGCGAATCGGTGATAGTCATGACAACCGCCTGCTGAGGCGCAAGCCATAATGGCATAGCGCCCGCATAATGTTCAATCAAGATGCCAATGAAGCGCTCCATGGAGCCTACAATAGCACGATGCAGCATTACCGGCGACTTACGCTGACCTTCTTCAGTCACATACTGAGCCCCAAGCCGCTCTGGCATCATAAAATCGACCTGCATAGTGCCGACCTGCCATTCACGCCCCAGACAGTCTTTCATATGATATTCAATCTTGGGGCCGTAGAACGCGCCTTCGCCAGGAAGTTCCTGCCACTCGACGCCACAAGTTTTCAATGCGCTACGCAGCGCATCTTCTGCCCGATCCCAAACCTCATCACTTCCAATGCGCTTTTCCGGGCGAAGAGCAATTTTAATAGCTATATCTTCAAAGCCAAAATCACTATACACCTTTAGCGCTTGGCGATGGAAATCAGTCACTTCAGGCTCAACTTGAGCTTCAGTACAGAAAACATGGCCATCATCTTGCGTAAATGCCCGCACACGCATAATGCCGTGTAAAGCACCTGAAGGCTCGTTACGGTGGCATCCACCAAACTCACCAAAACGAACGGGCAATTCGCGATAGCTACGCAAACCAGAATTAAACACCTGAACATGTCCAGGGCAGTTCATCGGCTTAAGAGCATACTCACGCTTTTCGGATTCAGTAAAGAACATGCCGTCCGCGTAGTTATCCCAGTGCCCTGATTTTTTCCAAAGCGATACGTCCATAATCTGAGGACAGCGTATTTCTTGATAACCACCCTCTTTATAGACGCCCCGCATATATTGTTCGATCTGCTGCCATAGCGCCCAGCCGTTTGGATGCCAGAATATCATCCCCGGCGCCTCTTCCTGCATGTGGAAGAGATCCAACCGACGCGCCAACTTACGGTGATCGCGTTTCTCCGCCTCTTCGAGACGTTTGACGTAAGCCTTCAGCTGTTTTTTATCACCCCACGCGGTGCCGTAGATACGCGTCAACATAGTATTTGCAGCGTCACCGCGCCAATAAGCACCGGCCAACTTGGTCAACTTAAAGGCTTTTAAGTGGCGGGTATTTGGCACATGAGGCCCGCGGCACATATCGGTGTATTCTTCGTGATGATAAAGCCGGATGGTCGCGTCATCGGGAATATCGCGAACAATTTCCTGCTTATAAGGTTCATCGCGGTGTAAAAAAGTCAGCATTGCCTGGTCACGATCAACATACTCGCGTACCACATCGTACTCACGCTCTATCAGTGACTGCATACGCGCTTCGATGGCTTCCAGGTCTTCCGGTGTGACAGATTGACCAAACTCAATATCGTAGTAGAAACCATCTTCAATAACTGGCCCGATGGCCATTTTGGCCTCGGGGTACATCTGCTTAACCGCATGACCAATGAGGTGAGCGCAGGAGTGGCGAATAATTTCCAGCCCTTCAGCGTCACGGGCAGTAATTATCGCCACCGTTGCGTCTTGCTCGATCAGGTCAGCGGCATCTACCAGCACACCATCGATCTTTCCAGCGATACAGGCCTTAGCCAAACCAGGGCCAATGGATTCTGCGAGCTGCATAATGGTTAGCGGTGCTTCAAACGTCTTTTGACTGCCGTCAGGCAGAGTAACAATAGGCATTCAGATTCCTTGAGCGCAGTGGTGATCCATACCAAGGATCACATATCGCTATCAATGGTCTTGGGAGAGGTGTAAATGTACCAACATAAAACAGCAGCAAGACTAGCAGACTTGCCGACCGCTTAAAATAAAAACGGGAGGCATAAGCCTCCCGTTTCTTTACCTGTGGATTGCCGCTAGCACTTTATAACCAAACCGCAAACCTCAGATGATAAGTGAACTTAGTTCCACTCATCCAGTTCAACGCGACGGTTCTGGAAGCGACCTTCTTCAGTCTCGTTAGAGGCGACCGGACGCTCTTCACCGTAACCTACCGCACGCATGCGGTTAGCTTCTACGCCACGGCTCGCCAAGTAGTTAGCAACAGATTGAGCACGCTCTTGTGACAAGTTTTTGTTGTACTCGTCAGAACCGCGTGAATCAGTGTGGCCTTCGATGCTTACGCGAACATCAGGGTTGCTGACCAAGCGCTCTGCAACACCGTTAAGCACGCTCTGAGCGTTAGAGGTTAACTGAGCAGAATCAAACTCGAAGTTAACATCTTCCAGAACTACGCTATCCGGGCAACCCAGGGCGTTCACTTCTACACCAGCAGGAGTGTTCGGGCACTGATCACGGTAATCGGGCACACCGTCGTTATCGGAGTCAAGCGGGCAACCGTTGGCATTAACTTCAACGCCAGCGGGAGTGCCTGGGCACTGATCGCGGTAGTCCGGCACGCCATCACCGTCAGAATCTAACGGGCATCCCTCGGCGTCAACTGCGACACCAGCAGGCACTTCGCCATAGCTCGGGCACTGAGGTGCAACCGGCTCAGGCGTACGATCAGCACATAGCAGACCGCCGATAGCAGCACCAGCTGCGGCACCAGTAGCAGCACCGCTCTCTTCATCAGAACTACTACTGGTGGCGTAGCCAATGCTGCCACCGATAACGCCGCCTGCCAGACCACATACCGCAGGGTGCTGGTACCAGCTGCGGTCGCTGCTAGCGCTTGCTTGGCCGGAAGACTGTGAGGCCGAGCTGGCACAGCCAGATAGACCTACTACCAGTGCGGAACCGATGAGCAAGCCAGTCGTTGATTTTTTCATGCAAGACTCCTTCTTGATCCAATGCTGAAATGGCCATAAGTGACCAAATCTATCCAATGCTTCTTATTGCGAGAGCATCCATTTTTCGCCTGCTCCATATCGCTGTTGATAGTATCAAGCTCCCAGTACCAATAATCACGTACTAATTACTCAACACCCAGTCGATATAGAGCGATGTGCCTATCATTCACGCTTAAGCGCAGGAAGGCAACAATGCCAAGATATCAACTTCTTGCCAATACCGACATCCTTCAGCATAGCAAAATTGCCGCAATGGGCACTAAAAATTAGCTTGCTATGCTTTTGGGCGGTTTAAACCGCTCAAAACCTGTCATTAATGCAGCGCTTTTCTGCCTTGGGCACGCCATTTCAGCACTGCCCGAGCTGCCTCCAATACGGCATCGCGCATATCATTTTCTACCATCAGCCGCTCTTTGTCTTCCTGCATACGCTCTCGGGGGGACAACTGTTGAAGAGCGGTATGGGTATTCAGGTGTTGAGTGCGGCTGTAGTGCTCGGCAAATGCCTTAAATTCAGTTCGTTCCGTTAAACTAGGATCAATGATTTCCAGTAACACCTTGCACCGCCAGGCGCCTTCGGTAATATCGACCTGCTCCTGAACCAGTGCGCTTGCTACATAATCGAGGTTTTCTAAGCTATTTTGTTGGGCGCGAGCGTCTTCATCGCGACGATAAGCTTCTCGACGACTCACCTCTTTGCGTAACGACCATGCGTAGAAACACAACCCTACAATGACTGCAATCGCCACGGCGAGTAATACCAGCGCTACCGTTGAGCTCATGAAACTCCTCATTCAGCGGATAAATTGCTTGACGAAAATTGTACACCCTTATACCACTATTCTGCCAATAGCATCTAGGCTTGCTTCTCTTCTGACTGCATAGCGGTCCAACTCTTGTTTGGATCACCAAGCAAGCGCCGCAGCGTAGTGATCAAGTAATAGCGCCCCAAAAACACCTAATAAATAGCGAATTGAGAACCAGAATGCGCCGATAGGAGCAGCAGGATCCTGACCACGCCACACTCGCCAATTCCACACCATGAAGCGCGCATTCAGGCACAGCACGACCACTAGGTAGAGCGCGCCGCTCATGCCTATCATCACCGGCAGTAAGGTGGCTAACACCGTTAACCACCCATACAGCCAAATTTGCAGCCGCGTAAAAGGAATGCCGTGGGTAACGGGCAGCATAGGGATACCAGCCCGGGCATAATCATCGCGCTTGTGAATGGCCAGCGCCCAAAAATGGGGCGGCGTCCAGGCAAAAATAATCAGCATTAAAAGCAAAGGCTCGGGGGTAATTTGCCCAGTAATAGCGACCCACCCCAGCAGTGGCGGCGCAGCGCCAGCAACGCCTCCAATGACGATATTTTGCGGTGTCGCCCGCTTTAAAAAAGCGGTATAAATCAGCGCATAACCAATTAGGGAGGCAAAGGTTAGCGCAGCCGTTAAATGGTTAACCTGCCACACCAATAGCGCAACACCTGCGACTGAAAGCAAGCACGCCCAACCTAGAGCGATTGCCACGGGTAGACGTTTACTTGCCAAAGGACGACGAGACGTTCGTGTCATTACCGCGTCCAAGTGGCGGTCGATGACATGGTTAAAAGCCGCCGCACCGCAAGAGGCCAAGCCGATACCGGCTAGCCCAAGGACTACGTTCGTCAATGGTGGTAGGCCCGGGGTGGCTAATGCCATTCCTACGGCAGCACACACCAACATAACGGCAACAACTTTCATCTTGCACAGACCAAGGAGCTCTTTCCAGCCCCACACCATAGAAGGCACTGCCGTGGGTAGCGTCATTGTTATATTTCGCATGGCATGCTTCCCTTTTATTGAACGATAACGTTGTTATAAGGTGAATGAGTCGTCGTTGAGTAAACGCCAGCCTCATGATAGCGCCAACGCCACCAGGCCCAAACGAGCCCAACGGCCAACGCAATGGCGCCCGCTGTGTGCAGTAGCGCCAGCCAAAGCGGCAACCAAAGCACCACATTGGCCACCCCCAATGCAGCCTGCAGCACATACAAACCGACGACAATCGCTAGCGGCCTTACCACATTCTGCCACTGTCGATAACGCCACCAGAGCACTATTAGCCCGACACCAAGCAACAATGCCCCCAGGCGATGTACCACTTGAATCGCGGTACGTGCATCGGCATGTAAATGCCCATGTAGGTAATTGGGCCCCACGGTCTGGGTAAGATGGAAGCCCTCGCTGATATCCATCGCGGGCATCCACTGGCCATTACAAGTAGGAAAACCTTGGCAGGCAATACCGGCATAATTGCTGGACACCCACCCACCTAGAGCCAATTGCACTACCAGCAAACATGCCGCAATACCCCACCACGCATTCACTCGCCGCGGCTCACTTGTTGGCTTTGGCGCCACAGCGAGGCGTAAGCGAAGATGCAGCCAAAAGAGCAGCAGCAGCACACTCAACCCGCCCAGGAGGTGAAGGGTAACGACTTGAGGCCATAACTTGAGCGTAACGGTGAAGGCACCAAAGGCGCCCTGGAGCAAAATAACCACCAGCAGCATCAAGCTTAGGTGCCATGGGTAATCGCGACGATGACGCAACGGCCAGCCCAAGGCTACAACGCTAACGATCACCAATCCCAGCAGCGTCGCGATATAGCGATGTACCATTTCTACCCACGCTTTAAAGGGCTCCAACGGGACATCGGGATGATGAAGCGTGGCAAGATCATTATCAGGAACTAATAGCTTGCCGTAGCAACCCGGCCAGTCAGGGCAGCCTAAACCAGCATCGACTAAACGCGTCCAGGCGCCTACCAGCATCACTACGGCAGTAAATAGAGTACCTACCAGGGTTAATCGCACTAACCAGCGCAAGCGGCGCTCAAATGAATCGTGCATGGCGTTTCCTTAACAGCAGAGGCTAGCGCGCTTTATTGAGGATTCACTTTAAGTAGATGCTGGATATCCTCGAGCACATCCTCAGTGGCTACGTTGGCCTCAAAGGCCAGTGCTGGTCGCCCCATTGGATCAAGCAGCCAAGCCGAGTTGGCTTGACGCCACGGAGGTAAGTGCTGCCATTCGCTGGTCATTTCTCCTGGCAGCGATTCGGGATCCCCACCAATCCGTAAGCGAGTTAACCTCTGCGCTTCGCGCCCTAAAGCACGGTGTAAACGCCAAAACTCATCCTTACGCTGCTCACACTGCTGAGAGCAGTCAAAGGCCAAGACCCACTCCTCTTGGCTATTGACCGCAGCTATTGTTAAAGGCCACTCGTCAAGCATGGGCAATTCCAGCTCCACATTTCCGTGAGCAGTATGGCGATCGGGAATACCGATGCGTAACTCGACCATTCCCCAAGCAGCGACCATGGGCGCCGCAAAAACGACAAAAATAAGGATTAACTTGAGCCGCTGACGGCGAATATGTCTGGCGTCCTGCATACTTTTCACCTCTGTTTATTTTTATTAACTAAAGCTTTTTTATCAGCGCCATCGCGACGCAGTTTATATCCGCCAATAAACATCACCATCAAGGCCGCCAGTGCCAGCCCCCACCATTGAAAGGCATAGCCCATATGCCGACTGGGCGGCATCACATTGGCTTCCCACCATGGGATTAAGACCCCATCGCCTTCGCTGGCGTGCAACCAGCCTGGGTAACTAAACGCGCCTAGCGAAGCGTGCCAGGGTTCAAGGCTAAGCTGCTGCAGCCTTGCCCCTTCTCTATTTTCCCCATATAGCGGCCCGCCAGACTGTACCTCCTGCCACTCGCCAATCACTTCGACCGTACCGCTGGGTGTGGTTGTCTGCGGCGTTTCGCGACGCGGCCCGGTGGCTAAAAAGCCACGCTGTACCAGCCAAAGCTGCCCGAAACTATCACGCAGCGGGGTTAGTACGGCCACCCCCACTCTTCCGTCTACAACGCGATTATCCAAATAGAGCGTTTGCTCCGCCAAATACTGCCCACGCAACGTTACCTGGGCGCCTTGCGCTGGCTGCTCGGTAGGCTGCACTAAGGTAGGGGCTGCATCGCGAACGGCGATGGCCAACCGCTTGTCATCTGCCCGTTCCCACTGCCATAGTCCTAAACTAATACCTAACGCCACCAGCAAACTCCAAAACAGATACCAACTATAAAAACGCCATTGCCGAGAGGGATTCATCATGTGGTTACAACTACTCATTGCCGCCGTGTTTATTGCGATGGTTATCAGCTTGGCCGTAGGCGCCATTTTCCTGATTAGAGATAACGTCTCTTCCCGCCGCCTACTACTCTCTCTCAAATGGAGAATTGGATTAGCCTGTCTGCTCATGGCCCTCATTATTTTCGGCTATTGGTCGGGCCAGTTAGGCTAATGCGGTTATAAGACGTAGACAAAAATAAACAGCCCAACCCACACCACATCAACAAAGTGCCAGTACCAGCAAGAGGCTTCAAAACCAAAATGGTTTTCGTCGCCAAAGTGGCCCTTGATAATGCGTACCAGCATGGTGGCTAAAATCAGCGTGCCGATAATCACGTGCACACCATGAAAGCCGGTCAAAATAAAGAATGTTGCCCCGAAAATTCCGGCTTCCAAGGTAATGCCATAATGGGCGTAGGCCTCGTAGTATTCGACACCCTGGATCATGATAAAGCAGCAACCCAATAGCACCGTTCCCGTTAGCCAGTTGCGGCAAGTCTTCCGGTCACCCACTTTTAAAGCTTCGTGAGCAACGGTGAGCGTGATGCTGGAAGTTATCAAAATCAGCGTGTTGACGAGAGGCAGTTGCCACGGGCTAAAGACTTGTTCAGGGCCGGCAATGGATGAGTCCGGTGGATTCAACAACGGCCAAGTGGCGACAAAGTCAGGCCATAGTAATGCGGAAACACCTTTTGCCCCCTCTCCCCCTAACCATGGAATAGCAAACATGCGTACGTAAAACAGCGCGCCAAAAAAGGCGGCAAAAAACATTACTTCCGAAAAAATGAACCAGCCCATCCCCCAACGAAATGAGCGATCCATCTGCTCATCATAAAGCCCTCCCCGAGACTCACTAATGACGTCACGGAACCAGAGCCCCATCACCGCAAGAATGCCTACCACACCGATTAACACCAGCGGTAACCCGGTGTCATAAACGAGTTTAATGCCCGTGCCGACCATCATGGCGCCTAGGGCAACCGAGCCGAGAACAGGCCATCGGCTACTCGCCGGAACATAATAGCTACCACTGCTCATATCGCTTCTCCCGCCGCTTTATTATTTTTAGGCGTGTTACTGAGATTGTTTATAGGGTCGTTTACAAGCTCGTTGTTAGCGCTGCTCTTAAGCGTATTATCCAATGCAGCATTTTGAATCACATGCTCTATCGGGTAGAGGGTATACACCAGTGTAATAGTATTAATATCGTCGGGCAGATCACGCGCTAGCTGGAATACCAACGGTATGGTTAACCGCTCATTACCCTGCAACTGCTGCTCCTGAAAGCAGAAACAGCTGATTTTACGTAGATGCGTCGTGGCAGTAGAGGGAGACACACTGGGCACTGCTCTCCCCCAGCTTTCGCTACTGCTATTATTGGTGAAGGTAAAATCGACTTCCGCCATTTGCCCGGGGTGCACACTCATCTGGCGCATTTCAACGCTCATTTGCCACGGCAGGCCCGGGCTACCACGCGTGATAAATTGCACATTTATATAGCGCGACTCATCGACTTCTTCGTGCACGACGCTCTTCGCAGTGGCGTCCACCTTGCCGTTAATACCAGTAATGCTACAAAAAACGTCATAAAGCGGCACTAGTGCAAAGGCAAAGCCAAACATGCCTATCAATACGGCGATTGTTCTAATAACCGTGCGGCGCACACCTACCTTTGCCTGCTCTTGGCTATCCATAACACCTCTTAGGCCAGTGACCCATGTGCTTTATGTCATTGCTAGTGGGACGTACGATGAAACACTGGCGGCGTTTCAAACGTATGCAGTGGTGCTGGACTAGGCACCGTCCATTCTAAATCCTCGGCCCCCTCCCAGGCTTTTGCTGGCGCTTTTTTGCCACCGCGCACGCACAGTATGACGCCCAATACAAAGAGCAGTTGAGATGCGCCAAAGAAGAAGGCACCGATGCTTGAGAGTAAATTAAAGTCCGCAAACTGAAGGGCGTAGTCAGGGATCCGCCGCGGCATTCCCGCCAAGCCTGCGAAGTGCATGGGGAAGAAGGTTAGATTGACACCAATAATCGAGAACCAGAAGTGCCACTGGGCCAGCTTCTCATTGGGGTAATGCCCGGTCCATTTAGGCAGCCAGTAATAGACCCCCGCCATAATCGCAAAGATTGCCCCCGGGACTAGCACATAGTGAAAGTGGGCAACGACGAAGTAGGTATCGTGATACTGAAAATCCGCCGGTGCAATCGCCAGCATAAGCCCTGAAAAACCACCAATGGTAAACAGCACCACGAAAGCCAGAGCAAACAGCATCGGCGATTCAAAACTAATCGAGCCGCGAAACAGTGTGGTTACCCAGTTAAATACCTTCACGCCGGTTGGCACGGCGATCAGCATGGTGGAATACATAAAGAACAACTCTGCCACCAAAGGTAGACCCACTATAAACATATGGTGGGCCCAGACTAAAAATGACAGCAGTGCAATGGCCGCAGTGGCGTACACCATGGAAGCGTAACCAAACAAAGGCTTACGCGCGAAGGTGGGGATAATCGCTGAGACAATACCAAAAGCTGGCAGAATCATAATGTATACTTCGGGATGCCCAAAGAACCAGAATAGATGCTGGAACAACACCGGATCCCCACCACCTGCCGCATCAAAGAAGCTGGTGCCAAAGTTGATATCCATCAACATCATCGTGATGACACCCGCTAGCACCGGCATTACCGCAATTAATAGGAAAGCGGTAATCAGCCATGTCCATACGAATAGCGGCATATCCATTAAACGCATACCCGGCGCACGCATATTTAAAATGGTCGCGATGATGTTGATGGCACCGAGAATAGAACTAATACCGGCAATATGTAGCGCAAGAATAAAGAAAGTTGTCGAAGGTGGAGCAAAATTCGTCGACAGCGGTGCATAAAACGTCCAACCAAAATTAGGGCCGCCGCCGGGCATGAGTAGCGTTGAAAGTAGCAGTGTGAATGACACAGGAAGAAGCCAAAAACTGAAGTTATTCAACCGAGGTAACGCCATATCTGGCGCGCCAATCTGTAGCGGTATCATCCAGTTGGCTAAGCCGGTAAAAGCAGGCATTACCGCACCAAACACCATGATCAAGCCATGCATGGTGGTCATCTGATTGAAAAATTCAGGCTCGACCAGCTGCAGGCCGGGCTGGAAAAGCTCCGCCCTAACCACGAGGGCGAATATCCCCCCGATGAAAAACATCGTCAGCGAAAAAATCAAATAAAGGGAGCCAATCTCTTTATGATTGGTGGTCAGTAGCCAGCGAAAAATGCCTTTCGGCGGCGCAGCATGACCATGGGACTGCCCATCGGCGACGGCCGTGGTGCTATGTTGCAGCGGTGGCTGAGGAGGTAGTTTGGGCGCCATGTGTCTCTCCGAAATATTGTTGTCTAATTGAGTGGCAAACCAACATCACTGGGCAATTAACTCAGCTACTGCAGAGGGCTGCACGACATCACCCGTATCATTACCCCAGGCGTTACGCGTATAGGTGACCACAGCCGCTATCTCAACAGGGTTCAAGGTGCTACGGAAAGCAGGCATAGCAGCACCCGATACACCGTTGACGACCCTATCCAGATGCCAATCCACATCATTGATCAGCTGTTCGTTATTTGCCAACGCGGGAAAGGCGGGTGGAGAACCTTGGCCTTCGGCCTGATGACAAGAGGAGCAGATCGATTGATACACCGATTCGCCACGCTCAACTAGCTCATCCATTGCCCATTCACGGTCAACCCCCATGGCTTCTTGCTCAGCAGCCTCTTTACGCTCAGCCAGCCAGCCATCAAACTCCTCCTCCTCCACAGCGTGCACCACCACAGGCATAAAGCCGTGGTCGATACCGCACAGCTCAGCGCACTGCCCGCGGTAAATACCCGGCTCGTTGATCTTCACCCAATTCTCATTGATAAAGCCGGGAATCGTATCCTGCTTAACCGCTAAATCCGGCACCCACCAAGAGTGAATAACGTCATCTGAGGTCATTAGAAAGCGCACTTTACGATTTATCGGCAGCACCAGCGGCTCATCAACCTCTAATAGGTAGTGCTCTCCGCGAGTTTCTTCTCCGTTGATTTGCGTTCTCGGCGTACTCATATTGGAGGTGAATGCCACATCTTCACCCAGGTATTCATAGCGCCAACGCCACTGCTGACCGGTAATCATTACATCCAACTCGGCGTCTGATGAGTCATACATGTTTTTTAAAGTTGCGGTGGCGGGCACCGCCATACCGACCAGGATCAAGATAGGGATAGCTGTCCATAACACTTCCACACTAGTGTGCTCATGAAAGTGGGCGGCCTTTGCACCTTTGGAATGGCGATAGCGAAACAGGGAGTAGAACATTGCCCCAAATACCACCAATCCAATCACGACACATATCCAGAATATGGTCATGTGCAGGCCGTAAATATCGCTACTCACATCGGTAACGCCGACAGGCATGTTCCAACCGTTCGTTTGAGCCTGCGATCCACTTGCAGCAAGGGATACGGCCATTAGCCACCACCGTGAACGCATAGAGACCTCCAGTTTTATTGTTGTTATTTCTTATCGTTAGATTAGGGTAGGATGAAATTAGATATTAGCAGTATAGAAAATATGTGCGATTCGTCACGCTTTGCTTATTTAACGCTATCAACGCTTTTCAGCGGGCCGCAAACATGGCCAAAAAAACAAGCATCAAAACGAACAGTAGCGTGATCACCACCCCCGTAACGAGGTAGGCTGCGGGCCTGCCACTGCTAAAGTCCTCTTCCCGCTTTTGATTACTTTGAACGCCTAGTAGGGCTGCTAACACTGACTTGACTACAGACCACATACCACCTCCGGTTTTCTTTGGCTCTCGTATCAGTCTAAGGCTGAAGGGTTAGCCACTATTATCATAGACCTACATAAGCATTTACAGCCACGTAAATGACCACCTATAGTTTCTCAATGTGAGATACTCAGCCAATTCTCAGGATCAGCGCCACCCAATGGAGTGCCTTATGCTCAAGCGCCACCTCGCCTTACCCATCACACTGTTTTTGATCATTCCACTGCTGCTGGCAGGCTGCACGACTTACACTTGGCCGGATGGGTCTAAGGAAACCGTCATCGGCGTAGTGCCTGAAGAAGAGAATCAACGCTATGAGGAAGAACGCGTAGATGGCGTGCGCTATCGCATTCCCGATGAAATCCCGGAAAAGCGCAGCGAGTAATTATCGGAGTCGAAGCAGCGAAACCGGTCACGCCTTTCGCTTGGTATGCGCAGTGGCGGGTGCTGTCAGTGGGTCTTCAGGCCAGGGATGCTTTGGATAGCGACCGCGCATCTCTTTGCGTACTTCAGGATAACCCTTCTGCCAAAAGCTAACCAAGTCCTGGGTGACTTGCAACGGCCGACGCGCGGGAGAAAGCAGGTGAATCATTACGGCAACGGCACCATCGACAACGGTGGGCGTTACCCGCCAGCCAAAGGCCTCTTGCAGTTTCAACGCTAACACAGGTGGCCGCTGGGAAAGGCACGGCAGGTAGTCTAAGCCAACCTGTTTGCCGCTAGGAACCTCAAGCGCTAATGGGGTTAACTGCTCGAATTCACGTTGTGCTTCCCAGCTCAGTGAATTGAGCAAATAGCGCTCTAGCGGCAATTTCTCAATTTGACTCAACCGTTTAATACCGATTAGGTAAGGGGCTAGCCAGTTCTCTAATGAGGCTAATAGCGCTGGCTCGGACCAGTCGGGCCACTCGTCCCCCTGGTACTCGCGAAGTAGCGCCATTCGCCCGCGCAACTGCTGTAAATTATCGCCAAATAACTGCTCGGGCCGCTGGCGTAGTGCATTCAATAGCGCCTCTTTCACCGCCTCCTCGGGTAAGTGTGCTAGAGGTCGTTTGGCAATGACGAGGCTGCCGTGAGCTTGCACCTCTTCACCAATTAAACGGCCCTGTTCTTGCGACCACGCCACTCGTGGCTGCCATTGGCGAATACCAGGATATAGCGAAAGCAGCGACTCAAGTGATAACGGTTCGCCTGAGATGATCCGCGCCTGGTCGCCAGCCGCACTGTTTAATGCGACAGCGACAACGTAGTCTTGATGCGCCAACGTATCGTTTAACGGCAGCGTAGCGGTTTTGCCATTGGCAAGCCGAAACTTACCCGGCTCAATTGACTGGCCAAGGCGCTCAGGGTACGCCAACGCTAAGAGTGGCCCAAGCGGTACTAGCACGGCGTCATTAAGTGCCACTCCTGCTCGCTTAGCCAGCCTAAGCGCTTCGCGATGCCAACTGGGGAAGCGTTTAGGCTGACGAAGACGCAGTGCTAACGCATCATGCAGGGATCGCTCGTTGCTGTCGCGCTCTTCAAGGAGTGCCGCTATTCCACAGGCTAGTGGTACAGTATTAAACTCTGAAGCCCGCTCCAGCATCACGGCAACTCTCGGTTCAACTGGCCATTTGGCACAGCGGCTACCTAGAGGGGTAAGCCTGCGTTCGTGATCTAACACGCCTAATTGCTCGAGCAGCGATTGGCCACTGCGCCAGGCACCCTCCGGCGGCGATGTTACCCAGCTTAGCGCTTGGGGTGATGCGACGCCCCAGCACGCCAGTTCGAGCACTAGCGATGAGAGATCCGCTTGCTGAATTTCAGGCTCACCATAAGGCGCCAACGGCTGCTCCTGGGCCCAGAGCCGAAAACAACGGCCTTCCCGCTGACGCCCTGCACGCCCCCGACGCTGATCGGCACTGGCGCGATTGATCCGCCGGGTCGTTAAACGGGTTAGCCCGGTACGCGGCTGAAAAAGTGGCGCCCGCTCCAGGCCACCGTCAATCACCACATTCACACCATCCACAGTAATGCTCGATTCGGTGATGGCGGTGGAGACGATGATGCGCTGTTTCGATGTATTCGCCGCCAAGGCTGCCTGCTGTTCAGCAATGCTCATTCTGCCGTGCAGCGGCCGAATCGCCAGATGGGGCAGCGTTTTTTCCAGCGCCTGAACCAAGCGATTAATTTCGGCGACACCGGGCAAGATTACCAGTATGCCTTGAGTACCAGGCAGTGATAGCGCTTCCTCAACCACCCGAAGTGCGTGGCTAATGCTCTCCTCACCACTCAGGGAAGGACGATAAGCCGTCGCCACAGGATACTGACGCCCATGGCACTCAATAACAGGTACTTGCTCGCCCAACACCCGCTTGAGCGCTTCGACATCCAAGGTTGCCGACATCACCAGTAGGCGCAAATCATCGCGAATACTGGTCTGCACATCCAGCGTTAGCGCCAATCCCACATCAGCTTCTAAACTGCGTTCATGGAACTCATCAAAAATGATCCCGGCAACGCCTTCTAACAGCGGGTCATCTTGCAGCATGCGAGTGAGTACGCCCTGGGTGACTACTTCCAAGCGGGTTTGCGCGCTCACACAGCTATCACCGCGCATGCGATACCCCACCGTTTGGCCAACGTCTTCACCCAATTGCCGGGCCATAAAGCTGGCTGCCAAACGCGCAGCTACACGACGAGGCTCAAGTAACAGTAGTTTTTGCCCTTTGACCCACTCTTCTTCAAGTAAACAGAGCGGCACGCGGGTGGTTTTACCCGCCCCCGGCTGGGCAATCAGCATCAGCCGATTATGGGTAGTCAAGATGGTTTTAAGCGGATCAAGATACTGATCAATAGGCAAAGCGCTCATGTGAAGGTCACTTTTCCACACTGTGAGCATCTGCACTGCTTTTAGGTGCAGAATTATTGGGCGCGGGTGAAGTGACGCCGCAGCCTTTTAGAATAACGTGCTCAAGAAAGCTGGAGATGGATTCAAGGTCATCTTCGGTTAACGCATCGCGGCCTAGAATACCGCTGACCTGGGCACTATATTCAGTGTAGTGCTGGGTGGCAGACCAAATCAGGAAAATAAGCCAGCGCGGATCGACAGCATCCATTTTTCCCTGGGCTGACCACTGGCGAATGATCGCGGCACGAGAGGAGACCCAATCGCGTAACTCGCCGCCCAGATAATCACTTAAGAAGGGAGCACCGGCTAAAATTTCCGCCGCAAAAAGTTTTGAGCCTTCGGGATAGCGCTGCCCCAGCACCATTTTAGTGCGAATAAAGTCACTGAGTACCGTCGCGGGATCACTATCAGGAGTAATGTCTTCAAGCACTTCGTTCCAGCGGCGCATCATGCGGTTAAGCAGTCGCACATAAAGCGCTTGCTTACTGCCCATGTAGTACAAAATATTGGCTTTGGGGAGACCGACTCGATCAGCGATCATTTGCAAGCTCGCCCCGCGGTAGCCGTGCTGAGAGAACACCTCCTCAGCGGCCACCAGAATACTTGTTTCTATTCTTTCCCGGCTAGGGCTTTCATGAGTGGCAGAGACGGCGGTCATTAACAGTATTCCCCAATAGCGTGAGTGATTGTTAGCTTGAATGTTTATTTACACATGAATGCTTAGCTGGGTGCGAAGATAGACTGGGCTGCCCCAAAAGTTAGCATTTCACACCAGCTTGCCCCACTCCTGTGCAGTGAGCAAATACTTGCAAGGTAGGGCGTTTTGTCCCAAGCTCAACCCATGTTGACCGATCGGTCAAAAAAATTCCGGTCTATACAATAACAGTGGAGTTCGGCATGGCAACGATGACGTTCCTGCTCAATGGTACCCCTCAGCGGTGTAACGTTTCACCCGACGCCAGTATTTTAACGCTACTGCGCGAGCATTTGGCCCTAACGGGCACCAAAGAGGGCTGCGCTTCCGGTGACTGTGGCGCCTGCACCGTGGCGATTGGCGAGTCAACGGCTGGTAGCCAAAAGTTTACCAGCGCTAACGCCTGTATTACGCCCGCTCACCAGCTACAGGGCAGGCACTTGGTCACCGTTGAAGGGTTATCGAAAAAAGGTCGCCTACACCCAGCCCAGGAAGCGATGATCGAATGCCATGGCAGTCAGTGTGGTTTTTGTACGCCAGGTATAGTTATGTCACTTTTCACCTTGCATAGCGATCTTACTCAACGCCCTACTCCCCTTTTACAAGAACTATCACCTGAACGCCTAGAAGCCGCTCTGGGGGGTAATTTGTGCCGCTGCACCGGCTATCGTCCTATCCGCGATGCGGCGCTGCGTATGAATGATACGCCCTATGAGCGCCCTCAGTGGTTCGACGCGACGTTGCCAGCGTCAGAAAGCGACACTCAGACCGCCGATTCGGCAGGAACTGCGCCATTTTTTGCTCAGCCAGCGTCTTTGGAAGAGCTAACGCAATTGCGTCGCGCAACTCCCCAGGCGCGCTTGGTGGCAGGCGGTACTGATCTTTGGTTGGAGATCACTCAGCGCTTGGCGCCGCTTGATCAGTTGATTGACGTTTCCCGGGTTGCCGAGCTATTGACGGTTGAAGAGGCTACCCATGGACATCAAACCGGCTGGTGGATAGGCGCCGGGGTTACCTATACCCAGCTCGAACCGCTATTTGAAAAGCACTTTCCTGCGTTTGCTCACCTGCTGCACCGGCTTGGCTCCCAGCAAATTCGTAATCGGGGAACGCTGGGTGGCAATATCGCCAATGCCTCACCTATTGGTGATACGCCACCCGTGCTACTTGCCTTGGGAGCTCAGGTGGAACTTGCCAGCACAAACGGCAAGCGTTGCTTAGCGCTGGAGGATTTCTTCCTCGATTACAAAAAGACCGCTTTAGCGGCTGATGAAGTCGTTTCGCGGATTTTCATTCCGCAGCCGGTTGAGGACAGTCAATTACGCGTTTGGAAGTTATCCAAGCGTCGCGAAGATGATATCTCTGCGCTACTCGGTGCCTTTAGCTACCGCATTGAACAAGGCACCTTGCACGATGTACGCATCGCTTTTGGGGGAATGGCCGCTATTCCCAAGCGCGCACAAGCTGCCGAAGCTGCGCTGGAAGGGTGCACCATCAGCGTGGAAGCTTTTCGCGCCGCTCAGCAGGCACTTGATGACGACTTCCAGCCCATGAGTGATGTGCGGGGCAGTCAGCATTATCGCCGGCAAGCTGCCAAGAACCTGCTTGAACGTCTCTATCTTTCTCTCTTAGCGCCCGACCACGAGGTGATGCTCCATGCGTACGCTCACTAAACTGGACGGCGATAGCAGCCGTGCTCGCCGTGAACTACACGACCACATCCAAGGCTCAGGGCCCTTGGCACGTCATACGGTGGACAGTAATGGCCAGCGACAGGCGGGAAGCGCAAGTTTTCACGAAAGTGCTGAAAAGCACGTCACCGGCAAGGCCGCTTATATTGACGACTTGGTACTCCCCGCAGATGCCCTGCATGTGGCGCTTGGCCTATCGCCCGTCGCCCACGGCACCTTAACGCAGCTTGATCTCAGCAAGGTGAAAGAGGCACCAGGGGTAGTCGATGTGATTACCTTTCATGAAGTGCCAGGGCATACCGATATCGGGCCGGTCTTTCCGGGCGATCCCATTTTTGTCGATCAAGCGATCAGCTACGCAGGCCAATGCCTCTTCGCCGTTGCCGCAACGTCGCTGCAGGCCGCACGTCGTGCCGTCAAGCTAGCCGCCATTAGCATAGACGAGCAACCTGCCAGTTTAGATCCGGTGGCCGCAACGGAGCGTGAGGAGTTTGTGCGCCCGACTCATGTGCAGACCCGTGGAGATTGGCAGCAGGCGCTTGATCAAGCGGAACAACTGATTGAGGGTGAGCTATTCGTCGGTGGCCAAGAGCACTTCTATCTGGAAGGCCAGGCCTGCGTGGTTCACCCCACCGAGGATGAGGGCGTTGTCGTCCATACCTCCAACCAGCACCCCAGCGAAACCCAGAAGCTGGTGGCGGAGGTGCTCGATATTCCTTTTCATGCCGTGACCGTAGAAGTGCGCCGTATGGGTGGTGGCTTTGGTGGCAAAGAGACTCAGGCCTCCCCCTGGGCGTGTATAGCCGCGATTATTGCCCGCCGCACAGGCAAGACGGTGCGACTCCGCTTACCGCGCAGTGAAGATATGCGCGCCACGGGTAAACGCCACCCTTTCCATAACCGCTATCGACTCGCCATTGATGCTGAGGGCGTTATTCAGGGTGGTGAGATTACGGTGATCGGTGACTGCGGCTACTCGCCGGATCTTTCCGACGCTATCGTTGATCGCGCTATGTTCCACGCCGACAACGCCTACTCGCTAGGGGACGCCCAGGTAGTCGGTCATCGAGCAAAAACCCATACCGCCTCTAATACCGCATTTCGGGGCTTCGGTGGCCCCCAAGGAATGATGATTATCGAAGCGGCCATGGATGATATTGCCCGCCAGATTGGCGAAGACCCACTGACTGTACGTAAGCGCAACTTCTACCGCGATGGCCGCGAGGTGACTCACTACGGCCAGCAGGTCGATCAGCGGCAACTCCTGCATACGCTCGTTGAAACCCTAGAAATCGACAGCGATTACTGGACACGGCGCAAAGCGGTCAGTGACTTCAACGCCACCAGCCCTATCATTAAAAAAGGACTGGCACTTACCCCGGTTAAATTTGGCATTTCGTTTACCGCCCAGCACCTTAATCAGGCGGGTGCTCTTCTGCATGTTTACACTGACGGCAGCGTGATGATCAATCACGGCGGTACCGAGATGGGCCAAGGGCTACATACTAAAATTTGTCAGGTAGTGGCTCGGGAGCTGGGCCTGGATCTGGAGAAGGTACGCATTACCGCTACGCGAACCGATAAAGTCCCCAATACCTCCCCTACCGCTGCCTCTAGCGGTGCTGACTTAAACGGTATGGCCGCGCGGGATGCCGCCAGTAAACTGCGAGAACGCCTGTTTGATTTTGCCGCCGAGCACTATTCAGAGGGCTTGGATCGCGAAGGGATGCGCCTGGAAGATGGCATGCTAGTGGCCGGGTTCAGCGAAAGCGAGCGCCGCATACCTTGGGGTGAGTTGGTGCAAACAGCCTACCTCAATCGCATATCGCTATCTGAAAAAGGCTTCTACGCCACACCGCTTATTCACTATGATCGTTCAGTTGGTCAAGGTCGGCCCTTCTACTACTACGCATTTGGCGCGGCAGTGGCAGAAGTAAGCGTGGATACCTTGAGTGGGGAGTATCAGGTCGATCGTGTCGATATCTTGCACGACGTGGGAGACTCACTAAACCCAGCCATTGATATTGGTCAGGTGGAGGGCGGTTTTATTCAAGGAATGGGCTGGTTGACCAGTGAAGAGCTTAAGTGGAACGACAAAGGCGTGCTTGTCAGCGATGGCCCGGCGACCTATAAAATCCCTACCTTTGGCGACCTACCGCCCGTCTTCAATGTCGCGCTAATGGAAGGCCATCCCAACTCCATGGCCAGTCTCTACCGTTCAAAAGCAGTCGGTGAGCCCCCTTTAATGCTCGGTATCAGTGTGTGGTCAGCGCTACGCGATGCGCTATCGAGCCTTACTGGTTACGCCATCTCTCCTCACTTAGATACACCGGCCACACCAGAGCGGGTCGTGCTGGCAGCCAACGCTATCAGGAAGAAAGTGCTGTGAGTTCTAGTCAAAACCCAGAAAGCTGGCATGCGGCGCTACACCGCTTACAGCGCGACGGCATACCGCATGTATTAGCCACTCAGGTAACCAGCGCAGGCTCCACTCCCCGGGAGCCTGGCGCACGCATGGTGATCACCGACGATGCGATCTTCGATACGCTAGGCGGGGGTACCTTTGAGTGGCAAACCATTACCGCTGCACGTGCCTGTTTGACAGAAAAACGCTATGGCCTCAGTTTGGAAGCCTTCTCTTTGGGCGGACGAAGCGGCCAGTGCTGTGGTGGGTTCGTTAATATCCTATTGGAAGCCTTTCCAGGCACTACAACGCACATAGCGATCTTTGGTGCAGGGCACGTAGGGCAGCAACTGGTAAAGCTAAGTGCGCCGCTTCCCTGGCAATTACACTGGTACGATAGCCGAAGCGATGCGTTTGCCGAGCAGTACCACCAGCATCAGCAGCAGCCGCGACTTAGCTGTTATTCACTCCAAGATGCACAGCAAAGTGTTGCCGCCTTACCTGCTGATAGCCACGCACTGGTATTGACGCACAACCATGACGAAGACTATGCGCTGATCAAAGCGCTGATCGCGCGCGATGACATCGCGTCGATTGGGCTAATTGGTTCTGACAGCAAATGGGCAAGCTTTGAAGGACGCCTTAAGCGCGATGGTTACTCCGCCGATCAAATTGCGCAGGTGCGATGCCCCATCGGCCACATCCACGCCACTAAGCTGAGTAATAAAACGCCCTATGCGATTGCTTTAACGGTGGTGGCTGAACTGCTTTGGCTAACGGACACGCCCTCTTCGCAAGAAAACCGTGGCCTTGCCCCCCAGGCAGTGCGAACGCTAATGACCGATTCTCCGACGACCCCGAGTTGACATGACTTCTTCTATCGATACGTTCATTCGTGCTGAATTGATTAGTTTTGCCCGTGACCCTGGCGATGGCAATACACCTGAACCGGGCAGCTTAGAGCATTACGGCGACGGACTGCTCTGGTTGAAAGGCCAGCATATTCATGCCATCGGCCATTTCACCGAACTCTCACCTTTGCTACCCAAAGGGGCTGACGTTCTTGATTATCGTGACAAGCTGATTATGCCGGGGTTTATCGATACCCATGTGCACTATGTGCAGCTGGATATCATGGCTTCTTATGGCCGCCAACTGCTTGACTGGCTAAACGACTACACCTTTCCTGAAGAGTGTCGCTTTGCTAATCATGTCCATGCTGAAGCGCTGTCTAATGCTTTTTTGGATGAAATGCTACGTGCGGGCACTACCACTGCCCAGGTATTCGGCTCTAGCCACCCCGGCTCCGTAGATGCATTTTTCACCGCCTGCCAAAAACGCCAGCTGCGCATGCTGGTGGGTAAGGTATTGATGGATCGTAATGCGCCAGAGGCGCTGATGGACGGTGCATCTGGCATTGCTGACAGCGAGCGACTGATTGAAGACTGGCACGGCAATGACCGCCTGGGCTATAGCGTCACACCGCGTTTTGCGCCGACTTCAACTAAGACGCAAATGGACGCTGCCGGCGCTCTCTTACGTAATGATCCTAGCCTTTGGTTACAGACCCACTTAGCTGAAAACAGTGGCGAGTTAGACTGGGTAGCCGAACTTTTTCCTGGTAGCCGCGACTACTTGGCTGTGTATGAGGAGGCAGGCTTAGTCGGGCCCCGCAGCACCTTCGCTCATGGTATTCACCTCGATAACGGCATGCGCAAACGCTTGGCGGATCGAGGAGCCAATATTGCCTTTTGCCCCAGCTCCAATCTTTTTCTGGGTAGCGGGTTATTCGACCGCGAAGCAGCCAAACAGACGGGCATGGCATATACGTTTGCCAGCGATATCGGCGCAGGCACTGATTTATCAGGATTTGGAACGCTTAAAGCGGCCTATCAAGTGGGCCAACTAGGCGGACAGCCCCTTACCGCATGGCAGGGCTTTTATGGCTTAACCATGGGTAATGCAAAAGCTCTCTCGTTGGATAGCCACATCGGTCAGTTGGCGCCTACCCTTGAGGCTGACTTTGTGGTGATTGACACCCAGGCAACATCGCTACTCTCTCGACGAATCAATCACTGCACCACGCTTGGTGAGCGGCTGTTTGCACTCATGATGCTGGCGGACGACCGCGCTATTTATGAAACCTGGGCAGGCGGGCAGTGCCAGCATC
Organism: Halomonas sp. IOP_14; assembly: GCF_021021315.1. Taxonomy (NCBI): domain Bacteria; kingdom Pseudomonadati; phylum Pseudomonadota; class Gammaproteobacteria; order Oceanospirillales; family Halomonadaceae; genus Halomonas; species Halomonas sp. IOP_14. Next base: position 63,748 of record NZ_JAINWD010000042.1, read on the forward strand.
GAAGGGATGTATAAAAGTGAGGCGTGAGGCGTGAGGCGTTGGAGTGCCCCTAGTTTAGTAGACACTTGATGTTAAGAGGCGGCTACGTAGGCGCTGGGGGGCAGTCCACCCAGCGTCATATGACGCCTCACTTTCGAATAATAATGATCAATATAATAGCGAACTTCATCTACCATCTCGTCTCGATGGATCATACCCAGCGGCTGAATCCATTCTTTCTTCAGTAGAGCAAAGAAGCTTTCCGCACAGGCATTGTCCCAACAATTACCTCGACGAGACATGCTAATCGTTACTTGCCGATTGTTTAACCAAGTCATCACCTCTTCGCTTCGGTACTGAGTCCCCTGGTCGGAGTGGAACAAGAGGTTCTTTCCCGCCGGCCGTTGATGCTTCCATGCATGTTCTAACGCCTTCAAAACAAGCTGTGAGCTATTAACTGGCCCCATCGCCCGACCCACGATTTGGCGAGTACCTAAATCAAGCACCGCGGCGATATAAAGCCATCCCTCCCGACAGCGAACCTGAGTAATGTCTGATACCCAAACTCGATTGCCAGCCCCTACCGAAAACTGGCGATTCAACAGATTTGGCAGGACAGGCAAGGATGACTTGCTACGCCTATAGCCTGGCTTTGAGGCTGTTCGTGAGCGGTATCCTGCCTCTTGTAACAGACGTTGTACCTGATTTTTGCCACAGCAGAAACCAGCATCCTGAGCCTCTAGCCATAATTTCCGATACCCCGGTACATGCTCCATTTGGCGAGCACGATTAAGCAGAAATTCCTTGATAGCTAGGTGTCGCGCTTGACGCGGGCCAGGACGACACTGTCGCTCCCGCCAACGATAGTAACCTGCACGCGAGACGCCGAGTACTTCACAAACGACCGATACTGGCCCATTGCTGACAACGGCGAGCATCAATAAAAGCAAACCTTATTTGCCGTGTTTGACGAAGTACTCGTCCGCCTTTTTTAGAATGTCATTCTCCAGCTCAGCGCGCTTCAGCTGCTTTTTCAAGCGCTTCACTTCGCGTTCTAGTTCTTGAACACTCTTCTCTGGTTGCGTATCCCTGATTAATTTATCCGACGAATTCTTGCCCATCATCCACTCCCTACGCCAGCGGCTTAACGTGTTCGGGTGAATGTTTAGCTTGGCAGCAAGTTGAGCCTGTGTCTGCGGCGAAGTGAGTGAGACCTGAATAACCTGACGTCTGAACTCGTCACTGTAGCGAGGGCTAGATTTAAATTTCATAACACCTTCTCTCTATAAAGGTGTCTACTTTTTCAGGGCCACTCCACGTGAGGCGTGAGGCGTGAGGCGGAACAGGATATTCTGGGCGATAGCCATTCACCAACGTTTCCTGCTCACGATTCACGACTTACCCTTTACTGCCCACCATTTACCCCTCACACCTTACTATTTACCCCTCACAACCTCCCCCTCACGCAAA
>NZ_JAINWD010000043.1:0-19681 GCF_021021315.1 Halomonas sp. IOP_14
AGGGGAGGCGACTCCCCTTCCTACTCGATTCCGCTTAATAATGGTTTTTCACTCAGTGATACTCATTTGGGTATGCCCTAAGCGCTTCCGCAACTCGTACTTAATAGTTACCAAGTATCTATGAATGCACTTCAAGGCTTAAGTACGGTCAGAAGTCGGTAGCTATAAATGGAGAGTAAAATGCTGAACGCCATTAGTGATTTCTTCCAGCGCTCGCTGGCGCAACCCGAGCAGCGCGAAAATCAAACGCTTACCCTGGAACTGGCCACCGCAGCACTGCTGTGTGAAATCGTCCGCGCCGATTATGACACCACCGATGAAGAGCTTGCCGCGCTGCGCCTTATGCTGACCGAGCGCTACCAGCTCAGCGCTAGCGATGTGGAAGAGCTGATGACGTTGGCACAAACAGAAGTGGATGAGGCCGTCGATCATTACCAGTTTGTTAGCCTGATCAAAGAGCACTATAACTATGACCAGCGCTGTGAGCTGGTCGCGCAAATGTGGCAGCTGGCCTGGGCCGATGGCAGCGTTGACCCGCTTGAAGAGCACCGTATTCGTCGCTTGGCGGATTTACTGTATGTTAGCCATAGCGATTTTATCCGTACCAAACTGCACGTAGAGGAGCGCAATAAACCCGATGCATAACCGCAACGAAGACTCGAATTTAATGGATCTAATTAGCTCGATTGAGCGTATGGAGCAGGATGCTTCGCGGGTCAGCGTTGACGATGTTGTTCACGCCGTTGGGCGGCGCTCGTTTGGGCCGCTGCTGCTGGTTGCCGGGCTGATTACGCTCACCCCGATCATTGGCGATATACCCGGCATGCCGACCTTAATGGCCGCATTGGTATTGCTGGTTTCCGTACAGTTACTAGCGGGAAGTGAGGCGTTTTGGCTGCCCCGTTGGTTGCTAAAACGCTCTCTCTCCCGTCAAAAGTTTGATAAAGGCATTCAGCTGATGAAAAAGCCTGCCCGCTGGATAGATGGACTATTGCGGGTGCGATTACCTTGGCTGACGGGCTACATCGGTATCCGGGTAACTGCCTTGATGTGCTTATTGATTGCCTTGGCCATGCCGCCGATGGAGTTTATTCCCTTTTCGGCCAACGGAGCGGGGCTTGCGCTTACCCTGCTGGGGTTAGGCTTGGTTGCCCGTGATGGTATCGTGCTACTGCTGGGGTTCGTGCTGTTCGTCGCCACCTGTGTATTGATCACGATGAGTCTGATATAGCAGCGTTATATAACAACTTTTATATAACAACAGGAGTATGCCATGACTGATCCGGTTTCAACGCCGCCGCCTAACCCCCCCGAGAGCCAGAATCGCTGGGAGCGACGCATTGAAACAGCGCTGTGGAATTCGCGCTTTTTGGTCATGCTGGCGGTCGTGCCCAGCTTATTGGGTTCATTGATGCTGTTTATCGTCGGTACCGTGGATATTTTCAAGGTAGTCGCCGACGTGATGGGTTACTACCTATTGGGTGGCACCCAGGACATTCACGACAGCCTGGTGCCCGATATCATCATTGCGGTGGACATCTATCTGATTGCCATCGTATTGCTGATTTTCGGCTTAGGTGTTTACCGACTGTTTGTCTCCCGTATTGACCAAGCCGAAGCGAGTAATCTGCGCCACCCGTTTAACGTCGCTTCATTAGACCAACTGAAAGATAAAATCGCCCGGGTGGTGATTCTAGCGGTGATCATTGAGTTTTTCCGCGCCGTGGTGGATATCCGTTTTGCCACGCCCCTGGAAGCTATCTACTTAGCGCTTTCAGTGCTGGCACTGGCAGCCGCGCTCTACCTGATGAGCCTAGGCCACAAAGGCGAGTAAGCGCACCCGCGACCTGGCTGTGCTACTCATCATTTTCAGCTAACAAACCTTCTACCAGCCTGTTTAACCGCTGCTGGAACTGCCCGCCCGGCGAGGGTGGGTTAGGGTCTGAGGTGATCACTACAGTCATCTCACGTTCTGGAATAACGTAAAGCGCCTGACCGCCATAGCCACGCCCGTAGTACACGTCTTCGCCTGCCAACTGCGTAATAAACCAACCATAGCCGTATCCGTCGCCAGTCCAGCGCGATGTACCGCGCGGCTGCCATGATTCTTCTACCCAACCCTCCGGCAGAACGCGCTGCTCGTCTCCTGCCCCATTAACCACGATGCCATCATTTCGATACAGTTCACCCACCTCTATCAGTGCTCGCGGCGAGAGCTGCATATCATTGCCGCCAAAGTAGATCCCTTGGGGGTCGCGTAGCCAGGGACGAATGGTGATATTGAGCGGATCACCTAATAGGCGCTGGGCAAGGGCATGGGTCGTTTCACCGCTGGCGTGGGTGAGCGCGGCGGAAAGTAGATGGCTGGTGCCGGTGGAATAGAGCATCTGCCCACCCGGCTCATCCACGAATGGGCGCGTCATCGCATCGTTCACCCAGTTGGCGCTGGTCACCCAGGCGCCATAGTTGCTGCCAGAAGTGCGCTCAAGCCCAGCCTGCTGGGCGAGCAGGTGCGCCACGGTGATATCCCCAACTTGCGGATCAATACCGCGCGGTAGATGCTCGCCAAACAGCGCCACCATAGGCTGTTCAGCGGATGCAATGATGCCCGCTTCAATCGCCGCACCCGTAATGGCAGCCAGCACCGTTTTGGACAGCGATTTAATATTGGTAGGCGACGCCACCCCCGGCCCACCTTGGTGAAGCTCGTGGATAATCTCACCGTCATAGGCCACTACCACGCTGTGCACGCGGTTTAGCTGGCGGGTTTGCCGGTCTAGCGTCTGGAGTGTGTTTGCAGAAGGTTCATTAGCGGCTGCATAGGCGGTGGGTAACAACGAAGTAACAGCAAACGAAACAAGCAAAGCAGTAGCGCGCATCGCAACACCTTCGGTATAAGTGGCAACGGTTCGAGGTTTAGAAGTCGCAGAGGTTCCACAGCAAATAACCGCTAGAAGTAAGGCTAGGTAGTACTTTCTGAGCCTGGAACCAAGTGCCTTAAAGGATCACATTTGATATTTTATAATCATTTTTAGTGTATAATGGATTATAAATGAGCCATTATTTAGAGGTTTCTATGGCCCTGACGCACTCTCTACTTGCCCCTGGCGAACTGTCCCAGCAGGTCGGTGCCAATGCACGAGAAGCGCGACTGGCGCAGAACCTTTCCCGTAAAACCTTGGCGCAGATGGCGGGTGTTTCCGAGTCCACCATTAAACGATTCGAATCCAGTGGGCAAATAACTCTCGATGGCCTAGTGCTCATTGCCACAGCGCTGGGTGCCACACGCGAAATTGCCGAGCTCTTCAAGCATGAGCACCCCATCTCACTTGAAGAGATCAAGCAGGTAGGGCGTGTCCGGGGGCGAAAATGAAGCGTATCAATACAGTAGAGGTACTGTTAGCAGGTAATCCTGTGGGGGAACTGGTCGCTAGCCGGCAGGGCATCTACTTTGCCTACCACCCCCATTGGGTGGCGGAAGGCTTCAATTTGTCGCCTCTGAACATGGATTTTACTACCCAACCACAGAAGGCGCCGGATCCACTTCTTTTTGCTGGTCTACCAGGAGCATTTGCTGACTCGCTGCCTGATGGCTGGGGAATGCTGCTCATGGATCGCTATTTCCTGACCGAGCATGGGAAAGACCGGAGAGATATTTCTCCTCTTAATCGGCTGGCTTATATGGCCGACAGGGGAATGGGAGCACTGGAGTATCGTCCCGTTATTGAGCGTACCACTGACGAAGATAATATTGACCTAGCCCAACTCTATCAGGCAGCAAACGCTGTCTACGAAGGTGAAACCGCGGCCACTCTTGATGCTCTGCGCCTGGCCGGTGGTTCCCCGGCAGGTGCCCGACCCAAGGTGATCGTTGCATTATCTTCTGATGGTAAGCAGTGCAGTACATCTTTTCAGGAACTTCCTGCGGGTTATCAACATTGGCTAGTGAAATTCCGTGCGCCAACCGAGCATCGCGACACCGGCGCCATCGAATACGCCTACTCGGTGTTGGCAGAGCGTGCAGGGGTGAAAATGGCCGCGAGCAATCTGATTGAGATCAACTCCTCAGCGGAAACCGAGCGATTCTTTTCTACTCAGCGTTTTGATCGTGACGGTAATCGCAAAATCCATATGATGACCGCTAGCGGCATTCTTTATGCCGATTACAGCGCTCCATCGCTGGACTATTCAGATCTGCTCAAAGCAACCAACGCTTTTACCCGCCACGCAGAAGACGTTGAACGCATGGCGAGGTTGATGGTGTTCAACGCCCTTACCCATAATCACGATGACCACGCTAAGAACTTTGCTTTTTTGTATGACCAAGGTCGATGGACACTAGCGCCGGCTTATGACCTGACTTATGCCCCTGTCCGGGGCTACGCAGATGAGCATACAACATCTTTCAGTGGGGCAGGCCTGGCTACCCGTAAAAAGCTCAATCAGGTTTGTGCTTCCTTCAGCTACTTAAACCCGGATCTCTATATTGAGCAAACCCTTGATGCTCTTTCCGAATGGTCGTCCCTTTGCCGTGAATTAGAAATCGATGCCAAGCAGCAGAAAATGATTCAGCGAGCATTCGATGAGAACCGCCAGCGCCTCGGATAACGCTATCAATGCGGCCACGCTAATCCAGCCACTTTCTAAGAGGGAAATGCAGCGACATTACGCAAAAGCAGGAAAAGCCTGCTAGGCTGGAGGTGTTGGCTAATGGGTAAGCAAGCCTTTGATTTCCCTAAAACGCAATAAGCAAGGAGTGCCCTATGCGTAATATTATCTACATTATTGGCCTTATCGTGGTTGTGCTGTTCATTCTGTCAATGCTCGGCCTGCGCTAAGCTACATAGAACTAGGTCTTATAGGGTCAGGCTTTAAAAACGAGCCTGAAGAACATAAGACCAAGCAAAAAACGCCCAAAGCTTTCGCTTATGGGCGTTTTTTTTGATCAGCTGTTTAGGGCAGCAGTGCTTGGTGGCAGAGGGATTAGGCGCAGTCAGCGGCCCCTTGGCCAAACATATCAAACATCAATTCGCGGCCAAGGCAGGTTAATACAAAACGGCCATACTCATTAAAGGTTGCTGCCTCACTGGCTTCCATCACCTGTTGGCAGGTTGCCCAGGTGGGCGTGGCAGAACTAAGTGCCGACAACTCGCGGCGGGCTAAGCCGCGCTGGGGAAGGGTAATGGTTTCAAGTACATGACCATGATCGTACAGCAGCTCAGCGGCAATCGATAAACACTGGCGAAGGCTACGTTGAACGTTTGCGGTGGTCGATGGCCCATAAGACGATGGAGTAGAGCGTTCTTTCGTCAGTTCTGGAGGCGTAGGTTCTGAAGTCATAAGTCTCGGAGTCATAGCATGTTCTCCTGCGGTCAGCACCAAGTCGGGCTTGTTGCAGCGCATTATAAACCAAAGTCGATGTTAGACCAAGGTCTATAGTTTAGAGAGAATCTCCCACTATTGAACTCATCAACGGTAGGTCAATGTGCTACGCTCGCTACCACGTATTTTAGCGAGTTAATAAGTCATGCATATCAGTGTATTCGGAACCGGTTATGTCGGCCTTGTTGCAGGTGCTTGTTTAGCCGATGTTGGTCATCAAGTCACCTGTACGGATGTTAACGCTGAGCGAATTGATCAGCTTAATGGCGGAGAGGTGCCGATATTTGAGCCAGGGCTAAGCACTATCGTTGCCCACAACGTGGCAACTGGCCGTTTACGCTTTACTACTGACGCCGCCCGGGCTGTTGCCGATGGCGAACTACTGTTTATCGCCGTGGGAACGCCGCCCGACGAAGATGGCAGTGCCGACTTGCGCTATGTGCTAGAGGTGGCGCGCACCATCGGCCAGCATATGGATAGCTATAAGCTGGTGATTGATAAATCTACCGTGCCGGTGGGCACCGCGGAAAAAGTCCACGCCGTTATCAGCGATGTGCTCGAACAGCGAGGTGTATCGCTCGCGTTCGATGTGTGTTCGAACCCTGAGTTTATGAAGGAAGGGGCGGCGATAGATGACTTTACCCGTGGCGCGCGCATCATCGTCGGCACGGAAAGCGAACGGGTAAAAGCGCATATGCAAGAGTGCTACGCCCCCTACAATCGCAACCACGAAAAGTTGATGTTTATGAGCGTGCGTGCCGCCGAGCTGACCAAGTACGCTGCCAACGCCATGCTCGCCACTAAAATAAGCTTTATGAACGAGATCGCCAATCTTGCCGAACGGCTTGATGTGGACATTGAAGATGTTCGCCGGGGAATTGGCAGCGACCCACGCATTGGGTACCACTTTATCTACCCTGGCTGTGGCTACGGCGGCTCCTGTTTCCCCAAAGACGTCCAGGCGTTAGAGCGTGCCGCGCGTCAGTTAGGCTATACGCCAGAACTGCTTAGCGCTGTCGAGGCGGTTAATTTGCGCCAGAAACAGACCCTGTTCACAAAACTGCAAGATAACTTAGGCAATCTAAGCGGTAAAACCATTGCCGTATGGGGCTTGGCCTTTAAACCCAGCACAGACGATATGCGCGAAGCGCCAAGCCGCACGTTAATGGAAGCACTCTGGCAAGCGGGTGCTAAGGTGCAAGCCTTTGATCCCGAAGCCATGGCGGAGTGTCGTCGCATTTACGGCGAGCGTGATGATCTCATGCTAGCAGGCGACCGCATTCAGGCCGTGAAAGGCGCTGATGCCTTGGTTATCTGCACCGAGTGGAAAGAGTTTCGCAGTGTCGATTTTGATTGGTTAGCTGATCAGTTAGCAGACAAAGTCGTTATTGATGGGCGTAATTTGTATACCCCAAGTGCCGTTGAAGAGGCGGGGCTGTGGTATATAGGGGTAGGGCGAAAGAGCCACGATTAGCTGGTGAGCGAAAAAAAAGTTTAAGTTTAATTTTAGATGGTCGATAGTTATTAACTACTAGGATGATAAATTTCTTCACGAGCAGAATGAGCAACAGCGTGATGACGTTATAAAAGAGGACGGTAAAGTATGGCTTCCATTACATCGCTCGGCATCGGTTCAGGCTTGGATCTCAACGGTTTATTAGATCAGTTGAAAGAGGCTGAGGAAGAGAAGCTTGTGCCGATTAAGGAGCGCCAGGAAATCCAGCAGACCAAGATTTCCGCCTATGGGCAGCTTCAGAGCGCCCTTTCGCAGTTTCAAACGGCCGCTGATGCGCTGAATGACAGTGCTCTTTACGAAAGTCTCTCCACTAACGTGGGTGGTTCAGCCATTACCGCCGCTGCTGATGCGGAAGCGCAGCCAGGTAGCTATAACGTTACTGTAGATACTCTAGCCACTCGCGGCACACTTGCTTCAGACGGGGTGGCGACATCAGACGAAGCCATCACGGTGGCGGATCAAATACTAACCTTAAGCTTTGCTGATGGCTCCACCAAAGAGATATCAATCACGGCTGATAGTAGCTTAGAGGATATTCGCGATACCATTAACGCCACTGAAGATTCGGGCGTTAATGCCACTATCGTGAATGACGGCAGCAATTTTCGTCTAGCATTAAGTTCTAGCGAAACCGGTGCAGATGCTTCAATTGATAACTTCAGTTTTGACGGTGCTGCCCCTTTTGCTGCAGATACCACCAATACGCTGCAAAGCGGTACTGATGCAGCGCTTACCGTTAACGGCATCGCCATTACCAGCCCCACTAATCAGGTGGAGGGCGCTATTCAGGGTGTAACGCTGAACCTTCAAGAAGAGGGCGAGAGCACTGTTAAAGTAGAGCAAGATACGCTAAAAGTTCGTGAAGCTGTAACGGGTTTCGTGAATGCCTATAACGATCTTAAAGATAAGATTGGTGATCTAACCAGCTTCAACTCCGAAACTGGCGAGGCCGGTGAGCTATTGGGCGATAGCGTTGTACGCACCGTCGAATCGCGCTTGCGTGGCGTGTTGGGTGGGGCTGTTGAGGGGGAGCTCTCCATCCTTAGTGATATCGGTATTTCACAAAAGTACGATGGCGGGCTCGGGTACAGCAAGCTTGAGATTGATCAAGACAAGCTTGATGATGCCATTGCTAATGATCAAGGCGCACTTGCAACCTTCTTCGCAGGCGATACAGATGAAGCGGGTATGGCGGGGCAAATTAATACAGCAGTCGAACAATTGATTAGCCCTAACGGCCGAGTGAAAGGAGCGATTAGCGGGGCGGAAAGTCTCAAAGCATCGCTTGTAGAGCGTTATACCAGCATGGAACAGTCAATTGAGCAAACAATGTCTCGTTACCGTGCCCAGTTTGGTCAGTTGGATGGCATGATTGCGCAAATGAACCAAACCAGCAGCTATCTCACCCAGCAATTTGATGCCCTGGATGCCCAGCTTGGCCGTAACTGATACGGCAACTAGAAATTGACGTATCTGACGCCTGCGCTAAGCAGGCGTTTTTGTTGATAAAAACAAAATAGCCCAGTTAACGAAAGAAAAAGCGCTAAAGTTGCCCTCTGTTTAGTCGATAAGTTAACTATCAAACTTTCTTGCGCAACCGATGCGCGTAATGTTTTTGGTTTAGCCTTTTCACTGAGGAACATCCAGTATGGCGACAATAACCTCTCTTGGCGTTGGCTCGGGACTCGACCTGACCGGCCTGTTGGATCAACTTCAGGACGCGGAGCGTGGCAAGCTTGCCCCCATTACGCTTCAAAAAAAGCAGCAAGAAGCCAAAATTTCTGCCTACGGCCAACTGCAAACCTCTCTCGATGCGTTCCAAGATGCTGTCGCGAAAATCAATGACCCCAAGCTCTACCAAAGCCTTTCTGCCAATGTGCGCGGCGATGGTATTACCGCCACGACAACCGCGAGTGCATTGCCAGGTAGCTACCGAGTAGAAGTCAGTCAGTTGGCAACATCTGGTACGCTTGCTTCAGGGCGTGTAGACGAAAAAGATCAGGCGCTCGATTTACAAGGTGCCACCTCGCTCAAGCTCACCTTTGGCAGTGGCGACTCAGTCGATATCGCTATCGCAGCCGATAGCACGCTAAATAGTATTCGTGACGCAATCAATGCTGATAAAAATTCCGGTGTTAATGCCACTATTATCAATGATGGTGAAGGCTACCGCCTGGCGCTAAGCTCCAAAGCAACCGGTGTTGAAGCCTCTATCGACAGTTTTAGCTTTGTAGATGCAGCCGATGCTGTCGTCACCGGCCCATTCGGTGAAGCAACAGAAGCCGGGGCCAAGCAACAAGGGCAGGATGCGGCGTTAACAGTTAATGGTATAGCGATTAGCAGCGCCAAGAACCAAATTGAAGGCGCCATTCAAGGCGTAACGCTCAACCTTGCTGAGCTCAGTATTGAAGAGGGCGAAACCGCTTCTAGCACGGTCAACATCGAACGCGACACGCTAAAACAGCGCGAAGCGATTAACGGCTTCGTAAAAGCGTTCAATGATTTAAAAGGCACGGTGGGTAAACTAACCGCGTTCGACAGCGAAAGTGGCAGTGCAGCGGTGCTATTAGGCGACAGTGCCGTGCGTACCATTGAGTCACGCTTACGCAGCGCGTTAACCGGGGGTGTGGAAGGAGGCGAGCTATCCACTTTGAGCCAATTGGGGATCACGCTTCAGCGTGACGGAACGTTAAAAACCGATGACGCCAAGCTTAGTGATCTAGTAGCGAACAACCCCCAAGCGCTTAGCGCCTTTTTTGCTGGTGAGGGCACAAAGAGTGGCCTAGCTGGCAAGCTTGAAACATCCATCGGGCAGATGCTTGGTAGCAACGGCGTCATTAAGGGAGCCATCAGCGGTGCTGAAAACCAGGTGAAAAGCCTAGATACTCGCTATGCGCGTATGGAAAAAAGCATTGAAAGCACCATCTCACGCTACCGCAGTCAGTTTAGTCAGTTGGATGTGATGGTTGCGCAAATGAACAGCATGAGCTCTTATCTAACCCAACAATTTGATGCGCTTGATGCCCAGCTAGGGCGTAAAAAGTAGTGTTGCATCGATAACTAGCGTTTGATCACGACAAAAGCAGCGCTTGGCGCTGCTTTTGCTTTGGAACCACAACGAAACTGTATCAAGAAGCGGGTATGTCATTGCGAGCACAGCGAAGCAATCTCAACCTCTCGGGGCCTCCTGGCCCAAGCATGAAAACTCCCACCTTTCAGTTACCTACTTTTACATCTTTTTTTACGACTTCCCCTAAAGATTCCCCTCGCTGCGCCGTTAATTAATATAACGGCACAAACAGTGGCCGAAAAGCGGGCCTTCAAGGCCAGTGTCCAAAGCAAGGAGTATCACACCATGTCAGTGATCAATACCAACATCACGTCGATGATCGGCCAGCAGAACCTGCGTGAATCGCAGAATAGCCTGCAAACCTCTATGGAGCGTTTGAGCTCTGGTCTTCGCATCAACAGTGCTAAAGACGATGCCGCTGGCCAAGCCATTGCCAACCGTTTCAGCGCACAAATCACCGGCCTTGGTCAGGCACAGCGTAACGCCAACGATGGTATCTCCATCGCACAGACCGCTGAAGGTGGTTTGAACCAAGTAAACGACAACTTGCAGCGTGTTCGTGAATTGGCCGTTCAGGCGACAAACGGCACTAATAGCCAGTCTGACCTTGACTCCATTCAGGACGAAATCAACCAACGCCTTTCTGAAATTGATCGCATCTCTGAAGAGACCGATTTCAACGGAACTAAAGTACTATCTAGCGACAACGGTCTGAAAATTCAGGTGGGTGCAGACGACGGCCAAACTATTTCAGTCAACCTGCAACAGATTAGTTCTAGCACCCTAGGCCTGAACGGTTTTAACGTTAACGGCAGTGGTGAAACTCAGAACGAAAAAGCAACAGTAACTGATGTCGTTGCTGCGGGTGGCGTGGCCAGTGGTGGCACGGCAGGCCTTTATAAAGTTACTACTACTCACGACGATGCAACGTTTGACGACGTGCTTGCTACCATGGCAGACGGCAACACAGTGAAAGTATCGGGTGGTGCTGGCTCTGGAACCTATACGTATGATGCGGCTGCAGGTAACTTTACCGTTACTGAAACAGTTGATGGTAGTGGCGGTGCTACTGGTTCAGCCATTGTGGCAGAGGGTGCTAAGCTCACCCCCACTAGCGGTACAACGACAGGCACTTATAAGCTGGCTGGCGATGATGTTGCTGAGTTTGAAATCACCTCAACGGGCGATATCACCTTAAATGGACAGGCTGCTTATATCTCAAGTAACGGCGAGCTTACCAACAACCTGGGTTCTGGTGGTACTGCTGCAACCATCGAAAACCTATTGGATGCAACAGCGACAAATGCTGGTTCTACCTTGTCTGTTGGTAGTTCTGAATACAATGGAGACGGCACTGATTTAACTTACGAGACTACGGTTACTACTGCCGACGTAAAAGCCGCAATGAATGATGCTGGAACAACAGGTACGGTCGCTACTGTTGATCAAGGGCTTGCTACTGGTAGTGTTGCGTTTGGCGCTTCTACGACTACTGCAACTAGCACCTATAAGGATGGCGACGGCGAGTTAACTACAGTCGCTTCATATGTAACCAACTACAACATCAATGCCGATACTGGCGAGGTAACAGTTGCAGGTGGAACGGGTGCAGATAAGTATGAAGCCAACGTGGGCGCAGCGGTTTACGTTAATGATGAGGGTATTACGACTTCTGAAACGACCGCTGGGGATTCTACTGTAGACCCGATGGCGACATTGGATGCTGCATTAGCACAAGTAGATAGCCTTCGTTCTGAGCTGGGTGCCGTACAAAACCGATTCGAGTCTGCCATTACCAACTTGAGCACCAACGAGACTAACCTCTCTGCTGCACGCTCACGTATCGAAGATGCTGACTACGCAACTGAAGTCGCTAACATGACTCGCGCACAGATCCTGCAGCAAGCAGGTACTTCAGTACTGGCCCAGGCCAACCAGCTGCCGCAGAACGTTCTTTCTCTGCTCGGCTAATCTGAAGCCTAAAATAAACGTTGCTTTATTATTAAGCAAAATGAACCGGCCTCTTCGTGGGGCCGGTTTTTGTTTTCAGGTCAGCGCCTTTCACGTAGCATAAAAACCAAGGTGTTAACCTGAGAAATAACGTATAGGAATTCAGCATGGCAAAGAAATTGGCGCCCGCCACCTCGCAAAAACGCAGGCCACGCATATTGTGGGCGAACCCTTACTGCTTACTGGATACATCCAGTGGAGCGAGTATGAGTGTTCGACAAATGCTGACACAGCTGGCGATGCAAGGCTATGAGGTTCAAATCCTAGGGGCAACCATTTTTGATAATCCTAAAGGTGGAAGTCTTTTAAAGGATAAGGCACCAAGTATCGCTGCACACCGCCATAAAATAGTTGATGTTAATGACGGGGTGCTAACCCACCAGCTCTTAGTAACTCAGAATTCATTTCGTACACAGATGATAGCGCATGAAGAAGAAATATGGCTGAATCAGTACTGCTATCTACTGGACAGCTTTAAGCCTGATATTGTCTGGTTTTATGGGGGGCAAACATTAGAACTACTTATTGCTGATGAAGCACGGTTCCGCAGTATTCCTTCTGCTTTCTATTTGGTTAACGGCAATTATATGTCACCTCGTTGGTGCCGCGATGTGGCGCTTGTGCTTACCGACACTGAACAAACAGCGAAGTTATACCAAGAGAAAGTCGGCTTTCTAGCTAAGCCTGTTGGTAAGTTTATTGACCCTGCATGTTTTGTCGCCGAGCATCATCAGCGTAAAAATTTAACGTTTATAAATCCGACTTTTGAGAAAGGAGCCAGTATTTTTGTACAACTGGCCCTTAAGCTAGAAAAAGAGCACCCGGATATTTCACTGGAAGTAGTGGAAGCTCGTGGCGATTGGTCTTCCGTACTAAAAGAAGCGACTCAATTGCTGGGTGAATCACGTGAACAACTTAATAACGTTATAGTTACAAAAAATACTAACGATATGCTGCCCGTATATAAGCGCTCCCGAGTGTTAGTGGCGCCTAGTTTATGGTGGGAAAGCGGTGCGCGAGTGCTGGCAGAGGCCATGCTCAATGGCATACCTGCTATTGTGAGTAACCACGGCGGAAGCGCTGGTTTGGTTGAGAACGGTGGCATTTTGTTAGACTTTCCTGAGCAATGTCATGAAAAACCCTACAAACATATATTGAATGAAGAAGAGCTTCAGCCACTTTATGATGCAGTGGTGAACCTCTTTGACGATGAAGCGCTTTATCAAGATTATGTTGAGAAGGCCTATAAAGTTGGCAAAGAAAAGCACCATATTGATGTCAGCACAGCGCGCTTAGTGCAAGCGCTTACACCTTTGGTAGCGCAAAAAGCGGGTAACAAAGATTTTTCGATTTCGCAGCGTAAAGCGCATATGCATAAGCTTGCTGGTCGAGCTAAAGACCCGGGTTTAAATGTCCCATTCGAGATAGTTTCAGAACCAGTCATACCGTCTTCTATTATGCAAGAAGACCTGAGCGATGCTAATACAGCACCTAGGGCAGAGCATAATGTAGCCGCTATCTCTGTTGCAAACGCTTTAGAAGCGGCAACCAGTAATTTTAGTTGGGAGCTAAAAGGAAAGGTGGTGGTTTTAGATAACCGCGCCAAGTTGATCAAAACGGGAGCTGCAGATAAATTAGCTAAAACAAGTGCTTTTACAATATTAGCGTTTGATCCGGCGAGTGAAGTGAGCAACCCTCAAGCCTATGAAGGCCATGATCATATTCAGCTTTTTCAGCACGCACTTTTGGGAGATGGGCAGCCTAGCAAACTTAACGCCTGCCTGGATGCTGCTTTAAGTAGTACTCTTACCCTATTGCCCCTAGAGTCTTTGCCTGAGCGCCACCGTCAAGGCGCTAACGTATTAACCCAGTTACCGATTAATACTGTCGCGCTAGATAGCATCGAAGGCTTGCCTAGCTTAGATTGGCTGATACTAGATGAATTAAGCAATGTCTCAAGTATACTTGAACATGGAGAGAAAGCGCTTAAAGATGCTCTGTTGATTCAAGCCCGTGTGGCGTTTCAGCCCACTCATAAAAATCAGCCAAGCCTTGCCGAGTTACAGCACTGGGCAAGCTGTAACGGCTTCCGCTTTTATCGATTTAATGATGCTAGCTATCAAAGTCTTTTCCCCGAAAAAAGCGAGGCTCATGAACAGCTTGGTAGTGAGCTGCAAAGTCTAGACGCGCTTTTCTTGCCCTCGCAGGAGCGAATGACACAGTTAGATGATAACCAAAAACAAAAGCTGGTTTTCTTGCTACATACTGTGTTCGATGCCCACGACATGGCCTATCAGGTGATGAGCCAGGTAAGCGAGCTGCAAGCCAAAAACTATTTGCAGTTTGTAGAGGGCGAAATGAGTGCCCCTGTTTCGTCTCCTCAAGCGCTGCATCAGTTAGTAGAAATGGAAGAAGAAAGCTCGGTGCCTGCGCAAAGAGAGGGGCAAAAGCAAATACCTCTTGCAGAGCACCCCACAATACGGAGCTTTACGCAGCGGGCGGCGTCACAAGAGCCGCTGCAGCCTGGCGAAAAGGGCCTCTTTATTGACTGTGGTGGCTATGATGGGTGCTCATCGCTTAAATTCATGATGAATAACCCCGAGTTTGACTGTGTCACCTTCGAGCCAAACCCAACGCTATGGCATTACTATAAAGATGCACCAACCTTTCTGATCAAGAAAGCAGCATATATTCATGATGATGCGGTCAAGTTTACGTTAGACAACTTGGATGAGGATGGCAGCTCGCTGATTAGGAACAAGCGAATTGATTATGCCGGTAGAGTTAAAAATAAGGCGTTTCCTACAATTACCGCGCAGTGTGTTGATATTGCCCGCTTTATCCAGGATTGTGAGCCGCATTACGACCGAATTATCCTAAAGATGGATATCGAAGGTGCAGAGTACGATATACTCGACAGGCTGATTGAGAAAAAGCTTCTTGGCAACATCGATAAGCTTTACTGCGAATTCCATTGGCATAAATGTGGTATCTCCAAAAAACGTCACGATGCGATTGTCCAAGATGTAGAAAAAGAAATGCCAGTACTCGATTGGGATGCTCTCGACTTTAGTATACATAAAAGAGGTAAAGCCTTATACGATGCGCGCAAGATTATCACTACCTACATCAAAGAGTGTGCTAAAAACAACAAGATCGTAACTGAAAAAACAATACCTGTTTTTATTGCTAAATATAGTATCGATAATATTGATGAAAGCCAGCAGTTAGAAAAAAAGTGCATTCAAGAGCCTTCTTATTATGAAGTAAAAAAGAACCACGATATGTTGTATGAAGCAGCCCGAAAGGAATTAACGTCTTTACTGGGTGAACTCCACGGCATGGAGCAGAGTGAGCGCTTCTGGGATATTGTATTGCATTATTTCCTGGCATATAAATTCATGAGTGGTTATGTGTCACGATGGAACAACTCTCTACTGAATAGTACCAAGAACGCGGGAATAGTATTCCAACGCTTTCCTGTTGATACAACAATGCTGTTTGGCACCGAGACATTTGACCTTATCAGCAATGAAGCACCTTTCTTTGATGGTCACATCAAGCTGCCTCTGGCAACAAGGCCGAAAAATAATCATTCAGGCTTACAACGCGATGAAATAGTGGCAAAAGCGGCGAGTCACATCAAAGCCAAAGTACAGCCTTGCCAAGGCAAGTATGCGTTTGACCTGGGGGTGCACAATTTTCCTTACTGGAAAAAACTCTGGAAAGAGGAACAGGATGCAGACCTGATTCAAGTTACCCTACCGCCTATAGCTTCAAGCGGAAAACTGAACGTGACATTCCGCCAAAAAATCGCTGACCTAGATAAAGTATATACTAATACGGAAAAATTCCCTGGCTTCTGGTCATCCTTGGCGCTTTCCTTACCCAAAGAATTCATAGAAGATTTTGCCTGCTATCAAAAAGCTGTAACAACATGTCTGGCCGATACACGGCCTGAATTTATTGCCTCGACATTGCTTTCTACACTACAGGCAAGGCTTGTCGCGGCACTATCAGTTGATCAAGGTATTCCACTTTACCTTCAGCAGCATGGAGGGGCCTATGGTGAGTTCGAAAGCCACTTGGGTGTGGCAATTGAGACAAGGCTTTCAGACAGGTTTTACACATGGGGTTGGACTCACCCGCTCAAAAACACTATTGCAGATAAACCGCACCGCATTGAGTATTTGCGTCCAGAATACGAACGTTATACAAAAAAGGGTGAAGATGTTCTTATTATTGGACCTCATGAGCCTACAGTGCCAGTGCTTTGGAAAGGCACAATAGAAGAGTGGGATAGCGAAGCAAGCATCAGCAGTTATATTGAAAAAGTACCAAATAATGAGCTGGGCAACATTACAATTAGGTTGCGTAGACAGCATGGGCAATCTCAAAATTATGAAAAATGGCTTTTGAGTGCTTTACCTTCTGAGGTAAGGGTTGATTTTCAAGAGAGATCCATTGCACATGCATACGCATGCGCCAAGAAGGTGATTATTTTGACACCATTTAGCACCTCTGCCTGGGAGTGTGAATACCTTGGCATTCCTTTCCAGGTGCTGAACCAGCCAACTGATGAGTTTATGCAGATTCCTTCATTTATATCTGAGACCTACTAATAATGTTTGATCAAGCGAATATTCTCATTACTGGCGGTACTGGTTCTTTCGGCCATACTTTCGTTCCTATGTTATTGGCACGTTATAATCCGAAAAAAGTTATCATTTTTTCACGTGATGAAATGAAACAGTGGGAAATGGCAAAGAAATTTGAAGGCGATCCACGAGTACGCTTCTTCATTGGTGATGTGCGAGATCGTGATCGTCTTTATCGAGCATTAGATGGTGTTGATTATGTTGTTCATGCAGCGGCGACCAAAATTGTTCCTACAGCTGAGTACAACCCGTTCGAGTGTGTCAAGACTAATGTAATTGGTGCCATGAACCTTGTTGACGCTTGTATTGATAAAGGAGTAAAAAAAGTTGTTGCGCTTTCTACGGATAAGGCGAGCAGCCCAATTAACCTATATGGTGCAACGAAGCTAACATCAGATAAGCTGTTTGTTGCAGGCAATCATTATGCGGGGAGTAACCCCACACGCTTCTCGGTTGTGCGCTATGGCAATGTCATGGGGTCGCGTGGCTCGGTGATACCTTTTTTTATGTCACTTCGTGATAAAGGTGTACTGCCAATTACCGATGATCGTATGACACGCTTTATGATTTCACTGGAAGAAGGCGTTGAGCTGGTCTGGCATGCATTTGAGGATATGGAAGGTGGTGAGATCTACGTTAAGAAAATTCCATCCATGAAAGTAACCGATTTAGCAAGAGTAATCGCACCTGAGGCTAAGCAGGAGTTAGTGGGTATTCGTCCGGGTGAAAAACTGCACGAACAGATGATTAGCTCGGAAGATGCCTATTATACTTATGAGTATCCTGAGCACTTTAAGATTTTGCCTCAAATCAATAATTGGGATCAAGATGCGAACCGTATTAAAGATGGTAAAAAAGTTGTAGATGGTTTCGTTTATTCAAGCAACAATAATGCCGAGTGGATGACTGACGGTGAGCTGCAAGCCTGGATTGATTTAAATCTAGGTAAAATTGGAGCTATATAAGTTTTTTCCTTAATGATGGTTTTTAAATAGAGGCTTTTATGTATAAGACTGATCAAGAGAGTTTTTGGGCGGGTCGATTTGGAGATGATTACATTAGTAGGAATTCAAATGAAAAAATTGTTGCCTCAAACACGGCATTTTTTTCAAATGTATTAAATGGCACTAGTGGTATAAAGTCAGTGCTGGAAATTGGTGCTAATATAGGTCTTAATGTTTCAGCAATCAATAATATTATGCCGGGCACATCATTTGATTGTATAGAGATAAATAAGAAGGCAGTAAGTCAGCTCTCTATGTTAAGAGATGAGTTGGGTATAAATTTAAATGTATATAATGAATCTATATTGGACTGGAGTCCAGAGAGAGTATATGATTTGGTATTATTAAAGACTGTTTTGATTCATATAAATCCAGATAATATTGATGCGGTTTATGATAAAATTTATAAGTCGTCGTCTAAATATATTGTATTTGCAGAATATTATAATCCTGTGCCAGTTGAAATCGAATATAGAGGTCACTATGGACGTCTTTTTAAAAGAGACTTTTGTGGTGAGTTTATGAGTAAGTATGAAGGAGAGTTGAAGCTAATTGATTATGGGTTTGTTTACCATAAAGATCCTTTGTTTCCACAGGATGATATTAACTGGTTTCTGATGGAAAAAGTTGTTTAATGTTATTTGTAAAACATTATTGGTTGTTAAGAGGCCTTTTATGAATATAGCGATAATTCCAGCTCGTGGTGGGAGTAAGAGAATACCTCGTAAAAATATTAAGTTTTTCCACGGTCGCCCGATGATTTATTATTCAATAAAGGTGGCTCAAGAATCCAAGTTATTCGACCATATTATTGTGTCAACGGATGATGATGAGATTGCCAATATAGCCGCTTCATATGGTGCTGAAGTACCTTTTAAAAGGCCTAATAATCTTGCTAGCGATACAACACCAACAGTTCCGGTCATGTCCCACGCAGTTCAAGCATGCAATGAGCTGGGATTGCATGCAGACTTCTTTTGCTGCATTTATCCGTGCTCTCCCTTCATTTTAAAAAGTGATTTTGTTGCTGGTTTGGAAGAGATTAAAAAAAAACGTGCTGATTTTGTATATCCTGTTACTGAGTTTTCTCATCCTATACAACGTTCCATGTTCCGTTCTGAAAAAGGAGAAATGGAATTTTTATATCCTGAATATGAGCTAACCAGAACCCAAGATCTACCTGTAACTTATCATGATGCTGGCCAGTTTTATTGGGGTAAAAAGAATGCTTGGTTAGGTATGAAACGGATGCATTCTGAAGGAGTTGGACTAGTTATTCCTAATTGGCGTGTTATCGATATTGATAATTATGATGATTGGAAGCGTGCAGAACTGATGTATGTAAATATAGAGAAGCATTAAATGATAGTTATTAGTAAAAAAATACTAGTTCTAGGTGCTAAAGGACTTTTAGGTAGTGAGTTTTTGAATAATGATTACTTGCCTGGATGGGAAGTGATAAGACATAGCCGATCTGAAGAAATGCAAGCACAAGCGGATATCAGCAGTTTAGAAGAAACGACACAGATGCTGGATGCCCTAAACCCTGATGTAATACTGAATTTTGTTGGACTGACAGATGTTGAATTGTGTGAATCCTTTCCCAATGAAGCTTATGTATGTAATGTTAAAACACTGGAAAATGTAGTGCTTTGGATTAAGAGTGCTAAAAAAAACATTCAGTTGATACATATTTCAACAGACCAAGTTTATGATGGTTTAGGCCCTCATTTAGAAGATCAAGTAAGTTTGAAAAATTATTATGCGTTTTCTAAATACACAAGTGAATTAGTTGCTAGTTCTGCAGGTGCATTAATTATAAGAACTAACTTTTTTGGCAAGAGTAAGAATGAAGATCGTGTTAGCTTGACCGATTGGCTCTTTTTGAACTTAAAAGAAAAGCGCTTCATTCAAGTATTTGACGATGTTATGTTTAGTCCCCTTTTCATGCCAACTCTGTGCGCAATGTTGAGTTTGGCTATTGAAAAAAAAATAATTGGAGTTTACAATTTAGGTTCAAGGGATGGGTTGAGTAAAGCTG
>NZ_JAINWD010000044.1:0-42979 GCF_021021315.1 Halomonas sp. IOP_14
TTCAAGGGATGGGTTGAGTAAAGCTGATTTTGCATATAAGTTCGCTACCGTTCTTGGTTTTAATTGTCATAACATGGAACGGTGCTCAATTGATAAGTCTGGCTTGTTAAGAGCTTATCGGCCTAAAGATATGCGCTTAGATGTTCAGCGATTTGAAAACGCTGTTGGGGTTAATTTGCCTACTCTGGATGATGAAATAAAAAAAGCTGCAGAGGAATATCTAAAATGAAAGCAAACTCTTTTTTTAAAATAGATAATAAAACAGTTGGAAAAAATCATCCTGTTTATTTTATTGCTGATATAGCTGCTAATCATGATGGCGATATTGAACGTGCTAAGGACCTGATTTTTCTTGCAGCTGAAGCAGGCGCAGATGCAGCGAAATTTCAGCATTTCCAGGCTTCAACTATAGTTAGTGATCATGGTTTTAAAACTCTTGGAGGAGCTCAGTCACATCAAGCTTCTTGGGAGAAGTCAGTTTTTGAAGTTTATCAAGATGTCAGTGTCAATCCAGAATGGTCATCAGTTCTTAAGAAAACCTGCGAGCAAGCAGGTATAACTTTTTTTACCAGTCCATATAGTATTGATTTAGTAGAACATATAGATCCTTACGTTCCAGCTTATAAAATTGGCTCCGGAGATATAACTTGGATAGAAATAATTGAATATATTGCGAATAAAAATAAGCCATATATTCTTGCAGCTGGTGCATCTAATATGGAAGATGTTGAACGCGCTGTAAGGGCAGGTCTAGCCATTAATCCTAATCTTTGTTTGATGCAATGCAACACTAACTATACTGCTAGCCTTGAAAATTTCAAAAATATACAACTTAACGTATTAAAAGTTTTTAGTGAAATGTATCCTAACTTAGTATTAGGTTTGAGTGATCATACTCCGGGACATGCGACTGTATTAGGCGCAGTAGCATTGGGTGCACGTATGATTGAGAAACATTTCACAGATGATAATAATCGCCAAGGGCCTGATCATAAGTTTTCGATGACACCTAGTTCTTGGAAGGATATGGTCAGTCGTACCCGTGAGCTTGAAAATGCTTTAGGTAATGGCGTGAAAAGAGTAGAAGATAATGAAAAAGAAACAGTAATATTACAGCGTCGCGCTATTCGTTTAGCTAAAGATATGCATTCAGGTGAGCGTATTCAAAGTCAAGATTTAGTTTTACTACGGCCTTGTCCAGTTGACGCTTTACCTCCATACTTAATGAGTGAGGTAATCGACAAAAAAGCACGTGTTAGTATATCAGCTGGGGATTATGTCAGATGGGAAGATATCGAGTAGCCATAGTTATTCCTGCGTTCAATGAAGAAGAAACCATCTATGACGTTGTCAAGTCGGCTATGACTTTTGGACAGCCGATAGTTATTGATGATTTTTCAACTGATGCTACAGCTGAAAAAGCAACTAGTGCTGGTGCATATATCGTATCCCACTCACTAAATATGGGTTATGATGCAGCTTTGAATACTGGTTTTAAAGTGGCTTTTGATAGAAATTACGATGTTGTGGTTACTTTGGATGCTGATGGACAGCATGAACCGTGTTTAATAGAAAAATTTGTTGAGAATATAGCCTTAGGTGCAGATTTAGTACTTGGCGTTAGAGATAAATGCCCACGTTTTGCAGAAAATGTTTTTGCTTTTTATACTAAGGTTCGCTATGGGGTTAATGATCCCTTATGCGGAATAAAGGCTTACAAACGTTCTTTGTACGAAAGCTTAGGTTACTTTGATTCATATGGTTCTATAGGTACTGAATTAGCTCTTTATGGAGTTAAAAAAGGTTTTGTATTTAGTCAAGTCTCTTTTAAAGTTAAAGATCGCGTGGGTTGCTCACGTTTTGGCTCTTCTTTTTCAGCAAGTCAACGCATATTTAGATCGCTTTTCCTAGATTTTTTTAAGACTTTTTGATCTATATGATTTTTAAGCTTTATTTTTAATTTCATATATCTTTTTATTTTTGGTTGTCGAGATGATATTTTGAATATTTTAGTTACCGGCACAGCTGGCTTCATTGGCGCCGCTGTAGCTCAGCGTCTACTAGAGCGCGGCGAACAAGTTATCGGGTTAGATAACCACAACGCTTACTATGATCAGGCGTTAAAAGAGGCGCGCTTGGCTCGGTTGTGTGCATACCCCAACTATCAGCATTTACGTGTTGATATTGCCGACCGTGAAGTAATGGCTGAGCAGTTTGTACGCTTTAAGCCGCAGCGTGTTGTACATCTCGCTGCGCAGGCAGGCGTGCGCTATTCTTTGGAAAACCCCTCAGCGTATATCGATAGTAACTTGGTTGGCTTTGCGAATGTGCTGGAGGGCTGCCGTCATCAAAGGGTCGAACATCTGGTTTATGCCAGTAGCTCCAGCATTTATGGTGCTAACGAAACGATGCCATTTTCGACCCGCGATAACGTCGATCATCCTTTGAGCCTTTATGCGGCGACTAAAAAAGCCAACGAGTCGATGGCGCATTCCTATAGTCATCTTTACGCTATTCCCACTACTGGCCTACGGTTTTTTACTGTGTATGGCCCCTGGGGTCGGCCGGACATGGCGTTGTTCAAATTTACTCGCGCTATCCTCGCAGGTGAGACGATCCCTGTGTATCACTACGGCCAACACAGGCGTGATTTTACCTATATTGATGATATTGTTGAAGGTGTTATCCGCGTACTGGACCAGCCCGCAGTGCCTAATTCTGCGTGGCAAGGGACTACACCTGATCCTGCTTCTAGTAGTGCACCTTGGCGTTTATATAATATCGGTAATCATCAACCTGTTGTATTGATGGATTACATTGCCGCACTGGAGAACGCGCTTGGGGCAACTGCCAAAAAGGAGCTGTTGCCCATGCAACCTGGTGATGTTCCTGATACCTACGCAGATGTAGATGATTTGGTAGAACAGTTTGGTTACCAGCCTAGTACCAGCGTGGATGAAGGGGTTGCGCAATTTGTGCAATGGTATCGAGAGTTTTATGGAGGTTAATTGAAAGATAGCGACCATCAAAACATCATTAATAAGCTTCAAATACTAATCGACGACACCCAGAAGATGCTCTCTCGCTTTGAGAAGGAGGGTATGGACTATGAGATGGCTGACGACTACAACAAGTTGCTAGGTATTTTAGACGATGCTATTAAACAGCAGCGCGCTCATACGAAGGGGATGTTGTCGAGCTAATTAGTGTGTTTTGTTTGAAAAAGCCCGTAAATAACTAATCTTGTCGGCACCTGCTTTTGCAGGTTACTGCCTCGTCTTCGTTTTGAGCCGTCATAGCAAAAAAATCGTCACGCAATTGTGCAGCAGCTGTTATCACACCTACATCAGCTATATTCAAAATAAGCATAAAAAATATCTTTAATATTCTTTTGTATACTTTTTTCTTGCAGGTAAAATAGTAGCCATGAAGACCACATTTTTTTTGCGGCTATTAGGACCGTCGGGATATCGACTAACGAGGAAACAGACTCATGCTACTACCACGCAAGCTTAATATCACTCTGGCCTCCCTTTCGCTAAGCGTTGCCAGCGGGTTGTTCGCCGCGACCGCTCAAGCCGATACACTTCGGGTGGGTATGTCCGGCGGTTACTTCCCCTTTACCTTCGTTGAGCAGGATGAGCTCAAAGGCTTTGAAGTTGATGTCATGAATGCTGTGGGTGAGATTACCGGTGATGACATTGAGTTCGTTACCGCTAGCTTCTCTGGCCTGGCGGGCATGCTGGAGTCTGGGCGTATCGATACTATTGCTAACCAGATTACGATTACCCCTGAGCGCGAAGCCAAGTATGCGTTCACGGAGCCTTACGTGTATGACGGCGCGCAAGTCGTGGTGCGGGCAGGCAATGACACCATTGAAGGTGTTGAAGATTTGTCCGGCAAAAGCGTGGCGGTGAACCTGGGTTCCAACTACGAACAGCTGCTGCGTGAACAACCGAACGCCGATGAAATCGATATTCGTACCTATGAATCCAACATCGAGCAGGATGTGGCACTGGGCAGGGTAGAAGCCTTTGTGATGGATCGCGTGAGCGCTACGCAAGTCATTAAAGAGAAAGGCCTGCCGTTAGAGCTGGCGGGTCAGCCGTTCTCGACCATTGAGAACGCGCTACCGTTCCGCGATGACGAAGCGGGTCGTGAGCAGCGAGACCGTGTAGGTGCAGCGCTTTCCGAGTTGCGCGATAATGGCGAACTGAGTGAGATATCAGAAAAATGGTTTGATACTGATATCACTCAGCCGTAACAGCTGAATTTATCCGTTTCATGCGGCCGTGGCATTGCCACGGCCGTTTGCTTATAAGCGATTTAGCCTATGTTTAATTACCATGCTTAACCTCGAATATATGTGGGGGCTGCTGCCGGTTCTGTTGCGCTACTTGCCGCTCACCCTTCAAATGGCAACGATTGCCATGATCTTTGCGCTGATACTGGCGTGCCTGCTGGCGGTTGTTCGCGTATCGAAAGTGCCGTTCTTAAATGGCTTCTCACTGCTGTTTATCTCGTTTTTCCGGGGTACGCCGCTGCTGGTTCAGCTGTTCCTGTTCTATTATGGCCTACCACAACTGATTAGCGCCTTGATCTCGATTACCGGCGTTACCGCCGCTGTGCTAGGCCTGACGCTGCACTTCTCTGCCTATATGGCCGAATCCATTCGTGCGGCGATTGTCGGGATTGATCGCAGCCAGACTGAAGCCGCGCTTTCCATCGGGATGACCCAGTCGCAACTGATGCGCCGTATCATTTTGCCCCAGGCTACCCGCGTGGCAACGCCGACGCTGATGAACTATTTCATCGACATGATCAAAGCGACCTCGTTGGCCTTTACGCTGGGGGTGACCGAGTTGATGGGCGCTACCCAAAAAGAGGCCGCGGGCAGCTTCCTCTATTTAGAAGCATTCCTGCTGGTGGCGCTGATTTATTGGGCGATTGTGGAAGTGCTCTCTTGGGGGCAGCGCCGGTTAGAAATTTATCTGAATAAGGCCTACCAACGATGATTTCGCTGCAAGGCATTACCAAGCGTTTTAGTGGCCATACGGTGTTTAAAGATATCGACTTGAGTCTTGCTCAGGGCGAGATCATTGTGATCATTGGGCCTTCCGGTACAGGTAAATCGACGTTGCTGCGCTGTATCAACTTTCTTGAACGCCCTGATGCAGGCCGTTTGCAGGTGGGTGATTTGAGCGTTGATACCCAGCGTGCCAGCCGGGCAGATATCCTGGCATTGCGCCGGCGTACCGCCTTTGTATTTCAGAACTACGGCCTGTTCGCCAACAAAACCGCGCTGGAGAATATCAGCGAGGGGATGATCGTGGTGGATAAGTTGCCGAAAGCGAAGGCCCATGCACGGGCAAGAGAGATCCTTGAGCGCATCGGCCTGGCAGACAAAGCAGATGCTTATCCCGCTTCGCTCTCCGGCGGCCAGCAGCAACGAGTGGGTATTGGTCGTGCCATGGCCGCCAACGCCGACGTGATTCTTTTTGACGAGCCCACCTCTTCACTTGACCCTCAATGGGTAGAGGAAGTATTGAGCCTGATGAAACAGTTAGCGGTAGAGCGCCAGACGATGATCGTGGTCACCCACGAGATGCAGTTCGCCCGGGAAGTAGCGGATCGGGTTGTCTTCATGGACGAGGGCGGCATCGTCGAGGAAGCGCCTCCTGAAGAGTTGTTCACTGCACCCAAAGATGAGCGAACGCGCCATTTCTTGCGCAAAATTTTAGCGCCCACGGGGCAGGCTGTGCCTTAAATGCTGAATACAGTTACTGTCCGCGGTGCACCGCTAAGAAAAATGCCTGTTTTGCACTTTTTACATTAACGTGACTTCAAAGCTATCGGCAGTAACCACAGGGGTCTTGGCATGTCGTGGGCCTTCTTGGATTTCCACTAAGCCATAATCGCCCATCTTTTTAATGGTGCGACTCAAACTTTCTTTTCGACGCCCGGTTATCTCAGCAAGCTCCCCTAATGATTGCGGCTTGCAGCGCCGAATCGTTTTGAGAAGTTCAAGGTTTTTCGTGTTTAACAGACGAGACATGGACTCGACACTATCAAACCATACCTTAGGCTCATCAGGAGCAGGTTTATAGAAACCTTTGGCAATTGAGATTGTGCGCTCACGGAATTCATCACGGTTCATGATGCCGATCTTGACGGTTGTCATATTCCTTCCTCTCGGAGTATTTCGTCGACATGCTTCCAAAAGTCTTCAATCAAGTGAGCCGCAGAATCAAAGAAGTAATCACTGACAACGCTGCGATAATGGCGGTGATCCCACTCTTCGCGTCGTCCCGCAAACTTTCTGCGTTTGATTTTTGGAGCATGTGCGTTGTCAAAGCCAAGTAGCCGTGTCCCGCTCTTATGATGCAAGGTCAAGCTATATTTTATTCCATGGGGGATGTTCGGTGTTGCCTCGACTCGCCGCACCTCAAACTTGACCCAAAAATCACCTTGGATGCCGTACTGAGTTCCATCGAGCGCTAATAAAGTATCTAGCCCTTGATCATCCATACGCTCCTTCCCTATTTCATAGATGAAATATAGTAGGGTTGATTGTAGATGTCAATGGTTGGGTGTGGAGTTGCGCCTATCTACGAGCCGGGCTTGAGCTGCTATCAGGCACTCTGGACGACGAACATGCTGGGTCGATTTGCAATACGCGCTGGCGATTTTGGACTGGTGGCACGCCCGTGCTGCACTTGTTGGTTGAGTTCAGGCCATTGGGCCCAGCAAACATCCGCAAGCGGGGATGTCTCATCCATTAGGTAACCTTGAGCTTCATTCCTATGGGAGCTTTATGCTTAGCAGGCGCTTTCTTCAGAACCTGCGTGCTGCCATCGGGACGTGTTTCAACAAGTTCACCGTCGATGATTTCCACTATGTGTTGACCGCTGCTCAACGAGACCTGATAAGCGCGTCGCGTGTGACGCGTCGATTGGGCTGCAAGTCGTTGTTCTTAATCAGGTTTAATCGCCATGGGCTCACCTCGTTGCTTGTATCTTGCTATCATATTATAGTTCAAGCACTGGATAGTAAGCGCTAGTGGTCATGTTTATTCTGCGCACTATATCGAAGTACCCATAATTGGCAATTACAGCAGTGTTTTGGCTGTGTAAGCTGTACCTTCGAGCACGTAATCCTGCTACGCCGCGTTAACGACTACTTGATTACGGCCGTTTTCTTTAGCCTGATATAACCCTATATCAGCACGTTTTAGGGCAGGCTTAAGTGCTTTTTCGTTGTCTAGAATAGTCGTTACCCCTAGCGAAGCAGTCAGCCAAAGTGCCTGTTCGGCGTGCTCAGCTGTGACGTTAATGGGGGTAGCTGCCGTTGTTCTGCGTATTCGCTCGGCCACCTGTTCCGCTTGAGAAAGTGAGGTGTTGGGAAGCAAAATAGCAAACTCTTCGCCGCCCACTCGGCATAGCAAGTCTTCCTGTCGAAGCAGTTTGGTTACTATTTTGGTGAAGTTTTTCAGTACGTCATCGCCTGCATCATGTCCGTACGTATCGTTAATGTGCTTAAAGTGGTCAATATCAATGGCGATGAGCGCGATTGGGAGATTTTGCCTTCGCGCCCGGGATATTTCAGTCGTTGCTTGGGCCTGTAAATAGCGCCGATTGAAGACCCCCGTTAAGGGGTCGGTCATGGCTTGGGCGCGTAGTTTCTCTTCCAGCTCTTTGCGCTCGGTAAGGTCAAAGACGGTAGCGCGCGAATGCACAAACTGACCATTGCGGCAGAAGGCTGAGGCTTGAATCATGACGTGACGCTGCTCGCCGTTTCGGGTTAGCAGGCTGCATTCAGCGCTACTGGGTTGATTTTGTTTTACGTTTGCGAAAGCTTTATCAAACTGATCACGGGTTTCTGGCGTGATCAATTCTCGATAAGTGATGTGACCAATAACTTCTTCGTCGGTGTAGCCTAGCCAAGCGAGCTCGGTGCGGTTCATTTTGATCACTCGCCCTGTGGCATCGAGCGAGTGGTAGCCGCAGGGGGCGTTTTCATAAAGATCGCTGACTTCATGAGCGTGGCGCTGAGCCGCCCTACGTAGTTGGCGCTGACGCTGGCTGCTGAGAGCCCAGAATATTCCAAAGGCGACGGCGACACCGTAGGTCAACAGTAGAAACCAGAGCACGGTGGTCTCTTCTTCTATTAAGGATCGCCAAGTAGGTAGTGGTAATGTCACGCCCAGCTTCCAAGGGTAGTAAGCGTTTTCGCTGAAAACAGTACCCGCTAGGCTACGGTAGCGCTGAGTGCGTATATCTTCAGTCTGAAAGCGTAATAGCTGACCATCGACCTTGGCATGACCTGTGTTGCGCTGCTGCATGGCTTGCCAATAGAGAGGTGAAAGGGCGGCAAAGTCGCTGCCAAAGCTCGTCGTATTTAATGGCGGGAAGCCTTCATCGAGCAGCCATCGTCCTTGGGCGTCGATTAAAATCGCATTGGCATCTTGGTCAAGCAACATGGCCTGACGTAGGGCGCTGGTAAGGTAATCCCAATTGAGGCTCAAAAGCACCACGCCGCGGCGTTCCCCTGCTGCATCAAAAACAGGGGTAGATACATTGACCACAGGAATCACGTCGCGACCCATTAGCTCAAAGTGGAGGTTACGGCCCGGTGGCGAGATATAAAGATCGCGTGGCTGTAGTGAAGAGGCTCCTTTGAAATAGTCGGTATAGGCATGATGATTGGCATTCACGCGGGGCCCCGTTTGAATACTTTTAGGTGCACGGAGTACTTCGCTGCCATGATTATCAATGAGTACCAGCTTGGTATAGCGAGGGTTGTGGCTGATCAACGTGTTTAGAAAGGTTGAAAGTTGCGATAAGTCGCTAAGCGAATAAGGCTGGGCTGATATCGACGAGTTGTCCTGTGCTGCCAGGTACCGCCTTAACGCAGGCATTTCGGCAATCGCCAGCGCGTAATTTAGGCTTTCATTAATATCGCGGGTTAGTGCCTCCTGGCCAGCTTTCAATAAGGCATCTGCTTCGGTATGCAGGCTATCTAGTCGGGACTCCATATGGACATGGAGCACAGGCAGCAACGTTGTCGATACGAGGATCAACGGTATACAAATGGCTAGTAGTAAGCGAGTGTGTAAACGCCGCAATGACACTGACATGTTTCCTTTGAGTAGGTCTGCGCCGGGCAGCCTGCTTTTAAAGTTATACGTTGTACTTGTAAAGGCGTAGCTAGCAAGCTCGCCAAGCGCGTGATAGACTACGCCATCCTCTCAGACAAGTCCCGTGAGCGGGCAGCTTATTTCGACTGCCTGCTACACACTTTGGTAGGGTGATACGCCTGCCAAATCAATTGGTTGTTGCGGAAACGTCGTGCTGTGGCAGCACAGCAGACGAACACATATTTAATTTCGTTGCCGTTTTACCGGCAACCTTTATTCTCCAAGGAGATACCCTGTGGCGAACAGCAAGCAAGCTCGCAAGCGCGCCCGCCAGGCCGAGAACCGTCGCGTCCTGAAATCCAGCCAGCGCAGCATGGTCCGCACCTACATCAAGCGTGTAGTGAAAGCGATCGGCACCGGCGACCACGCTAAGGCAATGGAAGAGTTCAAGGCAATGCAACCGGTCGTTGACCGTATTGCAGACAAAGACGTGCTGTCTAAGAAGAAAGCAGCTCGCCTGAAGAGCCGTTTGAACAAGCGTATTAAGGCACTGGCGGCGTAAGCCGGCAGGCGCCATAAAAAAACCGGCTGCGGCCGGTTTTTTTGTGTCTGGATGATTTTTCTAGATGATTTTTCTGGATAGCTTATGACAGCGAAGAAAGCACCCAACACATCCCCAGGCACCACAGTCGTGCGTCGCGGGCTAATGCGCTCGGGGCTTGTAGTCAGTGCCATGACCATGCTGTCGAGAGTGATGGGGCTGGCGCGTGATGTGGTTATCGCTACCTACTTAGGGGCAGGGGATGGCGCTGATGCGTTTTTCGTGGCGTTTAAGATCCCTAACTTTCTGCGCCGTCTATTTGCCGAAGGGGCTTTCAACCAGGCTTTCGTACCCGTGCTCTCAGAGTACTCCACCCAGCGTAGTCGGGAGGAGATACGCGCGCTGCTGAATGCCACTGCCGGTAGCTTAACGGCGGTGCTGGCGCTAATTACCGCCGTGGCGATGCTCTGTGCGCCGTGGC
This sequence comes from Halomonas sp. IOP_14, assembly GCF_021021315.1. Lineage (NCBI taxonomy): Bacteria > Pseudomonadati > Pseudomonadota > Gammaproteobacteria > Oceanospirillales > Halomonadaceae > Halomonas > Halomonas sp. IOP_14. Next base: position 10,159 of record NZ_JAINWD010000044.1, read on the forward strand.
TGATTTGGGTATTTGCCCCTGGGTTTGGCAGTGAGCCGGACAAGCTGGCGCTGACCGCGGATATGCTGCGCTTAACCTTTCCCTATTTACTGCTGATTTCGCTCACCGCGTTTTCCGGTAGCGTACTGAATACCTGGAACCGCTTTGCGGTTCCCGCGTTTACCCCGGTGCTGCTTAACCTTTCGCTGATTGGTGCGGCGCTGTTTTTAATGCCGCTAATGGAAGAGCCCGCCATGGCGCTCGCCTGGGGCGTGTTGATCGCCGGAGCGGCCCAGTTGGTTTTTCAGGTGCCGTTTTTGCTGCGATTGGGATTGATGCCTACTCCCTGGCCTAATTTTGCTCATGAGGGAGTGCGACGCATACTGAAACTCATGGGGCCTGCGCTGTTTGGGGTATCTGTGTCGCAAATTAACCTGCTGTTGGATACCGTTTTGGCGTCATTGCTGGCGGCGGGCAGCGTGTCGTGGCTTTACTACTCGGATCGTTTAGTGGAACTGCCGCTGGGCGTGTTTGGGGTGGCCATTGGTACCGTGATTTTACCGGCACTTTCTAAACGCCATGCTGACCAGTCCAAGGAGCACTTTGCTGCGATGCTTGATTGGGCGATCCGCATTGTATTGCTGTTAGGCTTGCCTGCGGCACTGGCGCTGGCGGTGCTGGCCGAGCCGCTGTTAATCACGCTGTTTCATTACGGAGCGATGACCGACAACGACATCCAGATGGCGGCCATGAGTCTGCGTGCTTATGCCTTTGGCTTGGTAGCCTTTATGCTGATCAAAGTATTGGCACCGGGATTTTTTGCTCGCCAAGACACCAAAACCCCGGTGAAGGTAGGCATTATCGCCATGGTCGCTAATATGGTGTTTAACCTACTGCTGATTTGGCCGCTGGCCCATGCCGGATTGGCGTTAGCCACCGCGCTTTCTGCGTTCTTGAACGCGGGCCTGCTGGGTTACTTACTGCATAAGCAGGGAGTGTTGGTCTTTCAGCCGGGCTGGAAGCGCTATTCGGTGCAGTTACTAGGTGGCAGCGGGCTAATGTGCGCGGCCCTCTATTTTATTGCGCCCGACTGGCAGGCTTGGCTCGCGTTTGGCCTTTGGCAACGGATAAGCTGGGTCACTGGGCTAGTGATACTGGGCGGCTCGCTGTACTTTGCGTGGCTGGCGGCACTGGGTTTGCGCGTTCGTCATTTAAAAATGCACTCATAACACTGCATCCTGGGGTGTGGGTTCGTTATAATCAGAGGCTTTATGTCCTCCAACGGCTGAGGTGCCATGCGCGTCATTCGAGGTCTGCACAACTTGAGAGCGGCTCATCGTGGCTGCGTTGCCACCATCGGTAATTTCGATGGGGTGCATCGCGGCCATCAAGCCATCCTGCAGCAGTGCCGAGAGCATGCGGCGCGCTGGAGTGTGCCGTTAACAGTGGTGGTGTTCGAGCCCCAGCCGCGTGAATTTTTTGCCGGTGATCAAGCACCACCGCGTTTAACCCGGTTGCGCGAGAAAGTCCGGCTGCTCCGCGATTTTGGCGCTGAACAGGTTCTCTGCTTGCCGTTTAACGATGCGCTGCGCAGCCTTACCGGGCGTGAGTTTATCGATCAGGTGTTGATTGATGGGCTAGGCGTTAAGCACTTGGTCGTGGGCGATGATTTTCGCTTCGGCTGCGACCGCCGCGGTGATTTTGCTCTGCTGGCGGAGGTCGGGAGCGAACAGGGGTTTGGCGTAGAGCACACGCGTACTTTTACCGTGGATGACGAGCGGGTTTCCAGTTCTCGGGTGCGTACGCTGCTTGCCAGCGGCAATTTTTCTGCTGCTGCGCGTTTGCTGGGCCGCGCCTATTCGTTACATGGCCGAGTGGTGCGCGACCAGCAGTTGGGGCGCACCATTGGTGTACCGACTGCCAATTTGCCGCTGATGCCCCAGCCATTAACGCTGCGTGGGGTTTATGCGGTGGTGGCTGAGCTTGAAAATGGCGAGCGCTACCCAGCAGTGGCGAATGTGGGCTTCCGCCCTACGGTGGGTTCGGAACGGCCAACGCTGGAGGTGCACCTGCTGGATTTTAAAGGTGATCTCTACGGCCAACGCATGACGGTGTTTCCCTGCGCGCGCCTGCGGGGCGAGGTGAAGTTTGACAACCTTGAGGCACTTAAAGCGCAAATTGAACGTGACCAGGCCCGCGCTCGCCACTATTTAATGGCGGCAATAGGTGGGCAAAACAGCGCTGACCAAGAGAACGCTGAACAGGACTATTCGCTTCCGCTGGCCTCGGCCCCGCTTGGGCGTGAGGCCATGTCTTCAAGTGCAATGTCTTCAAATGCGGTGTCTTCAAACACGATTCCTTCTGATTCTTCTTCGGCGGATGATGCCGCCGATGCTAACAACGGCTGACCAGACCATGGATTATAAGCACACGCTGAATTTGCCTGAAACTGATTTCCCCATGCGCGGCATGCTGCCAAAGCAGGAACCAGGGCGGGTTTCCCAGTGGCAGGATATGAACATTTACCAGCGCCTGCGGGAAGCGCGCGCGGGCGCGCCGCTGTTTGTGCTGCACGATGGCCCTCCCTACGCCAACGGCAGTATTCATATTGGTCACGCCGTTAATAAGATCCTTAAAGATATTATCGTTAAATCGAAGAATTTAGCCGGCTTTGATGCGCCTTATGTGCCCGGCTGGGACTGCCACGGCTTGCCCATTGAGCACAAAGTAGAAACCACTCACGGCAAGAACCTGGCGCCGGAACATGCCCGTGAGCTTTGCCGTGAATACGCTGGCGCCCAAGTTGAAACACAACTGGCCGACTTTGTTCGTTTGGGCATTATTGGCGATTGGGATCACCCATACCGCACTATGGATTTCGCCAACGAAGCGAGCGAGATTCGTGCTTTGGCCGAGATGGTCGACGCGGGTTACGTGTTTAAAGGTTTGAAGCCGGTCAACTGGTGCTTTGACTGTGGTTCGGCGCTGGCGGAAGCCGAAGTCGAGTACGCTGATAAGAAATCCGACGCCATCGACGTCGCTTTCCCGGTAGAAGATGCCGACAAGCTCGCCGCCGCCTTTGGCTTAAGCGAACTGGCCAAGCCTGCGGCAGTGGTGATCTGGACTACCACGCCGTGGACCATTCCGGCCAACCAGGCGCTCAACGTTCACCCTGAGTTCACCTATGCACTGGTCGATACTGGCGAGCGTTTGCTGCTGCTGGCGGAAGAGTTGGTGGAGAGCTGCCTGGAGCGCTTTGGCCTGCAAGGCGAGGTAATTGCTACGACCCAGGGCAAAAACCTCGACCTGATCAATTTCCGTCACCCATTCTACGATCGGCTCTCGCCAGTCTACCTGGCAGAGTACGTCGAGTCTGAGGTGGGTAGCACCGGTATCGTTCACTCCGCGCCCTCTTACGGTATGGATGACTTTATCACCTGCCGCGAGCATGGCATGGAGTTTGATGACATGCTCAACCCGGTGCAGGGAAATGGCGTTTACGTTGACGACCTGCCGTTCTTCGGCGGCCAGATGATTTGGAAGGCCAACCCGCATATCGTCGAAAAACTGCGCGAAGTGGGTGCGCTAATGGCGTATATCCCGATCAAGCATAGCTACATGCATTGCTGGCGCCATAAAACGCCGGTGATCTACCGTGCCACGGCGCAGTGGTTTGTGGGAATGGACATCAAAGGCAAAGATGGCAAAACCCTGCGTGAACGTGCCCTTGAAGGTATTGAAGCCACGGCGTTTACGCCTGCCTGGGGCCAGGCGCGCCTGCACAGCATGATCGCCAACCGCCCGGATTGGTGTATCTCGCGCCAGCGTAACTGGGGCGTGCCGATCCCGTTCTTCCTACACAAGCAAACCGGTGAGCTGCATCCGCGCACCGTTGGGTTGATGGAAGAGGCGGCCAAGCGCGTTGAGCTGGAAGGCATCGATGCCTGGTTCAAACTCGACCCGGCAGAGCTGCTGGGTGCTGAAGCGGCGGATTACGATAAAGTCACCGATACCCTGGATGTCTGGTTCGACTCTGGCACCACCCACCGCCACGTACTTCGCGGCTCGCACCCCCATGGCCACGAAAGCGGCCCGCGGGCGGATCTCTACCTGGAAGGCTCCGACCAGCACCGTGGTTGGTTCCACTCATCGCTGCTCACCGGTTCAGCGATTGATGGCCATCCGCCGTATCGTCAGCTGCTGACCCACGGCTTTACCGTCGATTCCCAGGGCCGCAAGCAGTCCAAGTCGCTGGGCAATGTGGTCGCGCCCCAGGAAGTGATGGACAAGCTGGGCGGCGATATTCTGCGCCTGTGGGTCGCCTCCACCGACTACTCTGGCGAAATGGCCGTTTCTGACGAAATTTTGAAACGCACCTCTGATGTGTATCGGCGGATTCGTAACACCGCTCGCTTCCTGCTGTCGAACCTTAACGGGTTTGATCCAGAGAAAAACCAGGTAGCGTTTGACGATATGCTGGCACTGGATCAGTGGGTGGTGGATCGAGCGCACCAATTGCAGGCGCGGATCGAAAAAGCCTACGAAGAGTACCGCTTCCTGGATGTTTACCAACAGGTGCATGGTTTCTGCGCCCGGGAACTGGGTGGCTTCTATCTGGATGTGATTAAAGACCGCCAGTACACCACGCAAACCGATTCGCTGGCGCGGCGCAGTGCACAAACCGCGCTCTATCACGTGGTGGAAGCGCTGAGTCGTTGGATTGCGCCGATTCTCTCCTTTACCGCTGAGGAGATTCACGAAAACATCCCCGGTAAGCGAGGCGACAGCGTGCTGCTGGAGACTTACTACACTAACCTTGGCAGCCTGGAAGAAAATGCTGAACTGGGTCGTGCTTTCTGGGAGCAAGTGCTGGAAGTCAAGCACTCGGTCAACAAGTGTCTTGAAGATGCCCGTAATGCCAAAGTCATTAAAGGCAGCTTGGCAGCTGAAGTCACGCTGTATGTCAGCGATGACCTGCAGGCGACTCTGGCTAAACTGGGTGATGAACTGCGCTTTGTGATGCTAACCAGTGAAGTGACGCTTAAGCCCTTGTCTGCTGCGAGTGATGCAGAAGCGACCGAGCTGGATAGCTTGAAAGTCGCGGTTAAAGCCAGCGACAACACCAAGTGCGAACGTTGCTGGCACCATCGTCCCGATGTAGGCACCTATGCGGACCACCCGGATCTGTGTGGACGCTGTATCAGCAATCTTCCCGAAGGTAGCGGTGAGATTCGTTACTATGCTTGATAAAAACATAGCTAAAGAAACTAAAACACCGTCTGACGATGTCGACACACGGCCGCCAATGCAGCGGCCGCTGCGCTGGCTGTGGCTAGCTGTGGCAGTAATTGCCTTGGATTTGGTCACCAAATACGTGGCCAGTAGTCAGTTGGGCTATGCCCAGCCGGTCGAAATACTGCCGTTCTTTAACCTGACGCTGCTGCACAATACTGGCGCAGCGTTCAGCTTTTTAGCCACGCATCCTGGCTGGCAGCGCTGGTTCTTTGCGTTGATTGCTGTGGGAGCCAGCGTGGCGTTGACGGTGTGGCTTTCACGCATCAAACACGATGAAAAGTTACTGGCGATAGCGCTGCCGCTGATTATTGGCGGGGCGCTGGGGAATCTCTACGACCGCCTGGTGCATGGCTATGTGGTCGACTTTTTATCGTTTCACGTCGCTGGGTGGTACTACCCGGCGTTTAACGTGGCGGATATAGCGATTACCCTGGGGGCGGTCGCTTTAATCTGGGAATCCATTATGGGCGAGCGGCGGCGCAAAAAAGCGGCCAAGACTTCCCATTAATTGAACGTTGAGAACAACGTATATTGAGAACTGCTATGAGCGACTATCTGATCGATGAAGGCATGGAGGTGACGCTACACTTCACCTTAAAGCTGGAAGATGGCACTTTGGTGGACTCCACCAAAGACAAAGCACCGGCTACCTTCGAGTTTGGCGACGGAAATTTGCCGCCCGGTTTTGAGCATCCGATTAAAGGCTTGGCTGCGGGGCAGGAGGGTACCTTTCAGATAACCCCTGAGCATGCATTCGGCCAGCACAACCCGCAAAATATTCAAACCCTGAAGCGGGCAGATTTTGGCGATGAAGCCCCGGAAATTGGTATGGTAATGTCGTTTGCCGATAAAGCGGGAACGGAATTGCCAGGTGTGGTCAAAACCATTGACGGTGATCGTATCGAGGTGGATTTCAATCACCCGTTAGCAGGCCGCACGCTCACCTTTGAGGTCGAAGTGCTCGACGTCAAACCGGTGACAACGCATTAATTCACTAAGCGATGCCGCTTACGCATCAAGGCGCTACTATGCAAACGACGCAAGCACAGCCCATACAGATCAAGTTAGCCAATCCGCGTGGTTTTTGTGCCGGTGTGGATCGCGCGATTGATATCGTTAATCGCGCGTTGGATGTGTTTGGCCCGCCGATTTACGTGCGCCATGAGGTTGTGCATAACCGCTTTGTGGTCGAAACGCTGCGCGCTCGTGGGGCAGTGTTTGTTGAAGAACTGGATGAAGTGCCGGACGATGTCATCGTCATTTTCTCCGCCCATGGCGTTTCCCGTGCGGTGCAAGCCGATGCTGAGCGGCGGGGCTTGAAGGTATTCGACGCCACCTGCCCGCTGGTCACCAAAGTGCACTTGGAAGTATTGCGCTACGCCAAGCGTGGTCAAGAGTGCATTCTCATTGGTCATGAAGGCCATCCGGAAGTTGAAGGCACTATGGGGCGTTATGACACCTCCCACGGTGGGCGTATCTACTTGGTAGAGGATGAAGAAGACGTCGCTAAGCTGGAGGTGAATGATCCCTCAAAGCTGGCCTTCGTGACTCAAACTACGCTGTCGATGGATGATACCGCTAAGGTGATCGACGCGCTGCGCGATAAGTTTGCCGAGATTCAGGGGCCACGCAATGACGATATTTGCTACGCCACGCAGAACCGTCAGGATGCAGTACGTGAGCTAGCGGCCCAGAGCGATCTATTGCTGGTGGTGGGCAGCCCCAATAGCTCCAACTCTAACCGCTTGCGAGAACTTTCTGAGCGCATGGGCACGCCCGCCTACTTGATCGATAACGCTGACCAGATCGACCCCAAGTGGCTTGAGAACGTAGCGCGTGTAGGCGTCACCGCAGGCGCCAGTGCCCCTGAAGTATTGGTGAAAGGTGTGATTGCCAAGTTGCAGACCATGGGGGCTGCATTACCTGAAGAGCTACAGGGCCGCGAGGAGACCATTACTTTCTCTATGCCAAAGGAGTTGCGTGAAAAGGTGATCGCCAGCAGCTAACCATAGGCCTCGCAATGCAATGCGTATTGGTTTGCGACATACTAAAACGGTATGAGCCCACTAATACAGGAGCGAAGCCGCGTGTCTTATACCTCTCATCTTTCGACTGGCCGTTCTTTACTGAATGGCCAGCGCGGCTTCACCCTCATTGAATTGATGATTGTGCTGGTGATCATCGGTATCGTCGCCTCCATTGCCTACCCCAGCTATACCCGCTACGTGCAAAAATCAGTGCGAACCGACGCCCACGCAGGCCTTATGCAAGCCGCTTCAGAGCTTGAGCGCTGTTACACGCGCTCTTACAGCTATAGCGATTGCACCATCAGCGAGTTATCCCCCGAAAAAAATTATGAGATTGCTGAGAGTATTAACGGTGACGGCTACCTACTGACTGCGAGCACCGTTCAAGATGATGGCTGTGAAGAGGATATAACCTTAAGTTCGAGTGGCGAAAGGTTACCCAATGCCTGTTGGTGAGTTAAGGCGACAACGCTTTCAAAGTGTGGGCAACGCTGCCACTTCCAACTGTCCTGACTCTCCCTGCGAAATGACGTTAAACCCCACCCATCAAAGTGCTTCAGCTCCTTCTGTAACGCTGGTGATTAGCACATCGGACAGCCTTCGCAGGAAGGAGAGTGAATCATGAATTCTCAGCGCGGCTTTAGCTTATTGGAAGCGCTAATCGCACTGGTGGTTCTCTCGATTGGCCTGATCGGCGTTGCCGCCATGCAGCTTAAAGCACTGCAAAGTGCCAATGCAGGCTATCAGCGTTCGGTGGCAAGTGTTGCGGCTGTGGATGCTCAGGAGCGGCTTTGGGCTCAGCTAGCCACGCTCGAAACAGGCCAGACCTGCGAGGATGTCTACATCTCCGGCGTGCAGAGTGCATGGAAGGAACATTGGTTTCAAAATAGTGATGCGACACCGCTACGGGGAGCCTCTTCTTCCCACAGCTATATTGCAAAAGATGACAGTGGAAGTGATTGTCGCATTGACGTGACTGTGGCCTTGGGCGAGAACAATGACGATCAATTTAGCTACTTCTTTCTTCTTCCCAAGGTCGAGAGCTCACCATGAGGCAGCGTCAGCAGGGCTTTACACTGGTGGAGTTGATGGTGGCGTTGGCGATCGGCACGGTCATTATCCTTGGGGCTGGCCAACTGTTTCTAACGACCTTTCAGACCTTTCAAAATGTTGACAAGGTAAGCCGTAAGCAAGAGAACCTGATTTTTATTGCCCAGAGGCTTACCAGTGAAATTCGTCAAAGTGGGCCGGGTCGCTATACGTTACGGTGTGAACGGAATCAGGATGCCTGTAGCTGTACGGTGGCGGATCAGGAAGAGAATGGGCAGCCGCTGGTAAGTTTTCTGAAAGATGTACCGAATCATGATTCGCCAAGCCAGTGTAATGAGGACGAGCACGTGTTAGGCGAACTTGTGCCGGGTGATGCGCCGCTTTACCGGGTGGAACTGCCCTTAGAGAACAATGGTGAGGCGATTGTATTTCATGTCATGGAGCGACAGGGCATATATGCCAGCTTCTTTGATACTCCTACCAGTCAGAAGGGGAAGGGCGATGCAGTGATTGCGGGAGGTGCCGTGAGCGGGGCGGAAAATATCCTGGTAAGTGAATCAACGGTTAACTCAAATTTAGATCCATCGATTATCCTTTCTCCGCAATCAAGCGACTCGCATGATTACTATACAGGCTATATCAATAACATTAAAAATCTGGACGGCGTGATTGCTACCTGTACCGAAAACGAAATCATGTTTTCATCGGGCAAGGTCTTTTATTGCGATGGAAATATAAATAAGTTAAACGTGACTGAACTTAGTGGAAAGGTGGTCGTAGTAGAGCAAGACATTTCAATACAGCAGAATGATAACTCCTCAGTCACTGATGTCGCCATTGTCGCTGGTGGCGAAATTAATTTTAATGGCAATAATACCAATGCACTGTTTCGAGGACTTATCTGGGGAGCGGGTAGTGTCAATTTAAGCATGTCTGGAGTTGAGTTTGTTGGTAGTGTTATCTCCAATGGCTCTGTTGTATTCAATAATGTCAATAGTATTAATGCTGACCTGAGTGTTTGGGAGTTACTGTCAGTATATGGTTATGAGTTCTCTATGCGTCAAGCATTAGAGGGTTTGTCAGAAAATATCGATTTTGGTGACGACTGATGACTCTGCAAAATCGTCAGAAAGGCGCTGCATTGGTCATCGTCATGGCGCTACTAGCCGGGGCACTGCTACTGGGGACTGCCGGCATGCAGTCAGCAATCATAAATGAGCATTTGGCAGGTAACTACCGGATAGTGGCGCAAGCCAATATGAATGCAGAGTCGGCTTACGCAAAAGCGGTTGAGGAGAATCTCGAAACAATAAACTGGGGTAGTGAGTCTTATGACCAAAATTATATTGAAAAGATGAATTGGGAGAGTATCAAAGGGCTTGGGCAGGTCGTAGATCAGTGTGAGGGGGAGGCCTTCCTGTGTTTTTATTTTCCTTTGCTTGTTGATGGAGAAAAGTGCTTCGTCGCGTTTGGAGCTGTATATGATGATCAGGAAGAGCCACTTGCCTTTAGTGACCCCTATTTTCTTTTCATCGATTGAGCATTTCTTTCAGAATGATAACGGCATAATGCTCTTGTAAATCCTCACCACTCTCTGCGGATATTGTAAAACCAAATTCTGCCTGTCGCATCCCCAGGTTCATACAAGTATCATACGACAATGTACGTTCAATGATGAGCCTAAAAACCATGAGCCAGACCGCAAAAACCCGCGTCCTCACCGGTATCAACACCACCGGCACGCCCCATTTGGGCAACTATGTTGGAGCGATCAAGCCCGCCATTGAGGCAAGCCAGGATCCCAACGTGCAGTCGTTCTATTTTCTGGCTGACTATCACTCCCTCATCAAGTGCCAAGACCCTAAGCGGGTGCAGCAGTCTCGCCTGGAGATTGCCGCGACTTGGCTTGCGCTAGGGCTGGATACCGATAACGCCATTTTCTATCGCCAGTCTGATATTGGCGAAATTCCCGAGCTGATGTGGATGCTCTCCTGCGTATGTGCCAAAGGTTTGATGAATCGCGCCCATGCTTACAAAGCAGCGGTGGCTGAAAACGAAGAGGCGGAAAACCAGGATCCTGATAAAGGCATTACGATGGGCCTTTTTGGTTACCCTGTGCTGATGGCGGCGGATATTTTAATGTTTAACGCCAACAAGGTGCCGGTAGGGCGCGATCAGATTCAGCATATTGAAATGGCGCGCGATATCGCCGGGCGCTTTAACCATCTTTATAAAGGGCAGCACTTTACCCTCCCTGAGGCCGTGGTAGACGACAAAGTACAGCTGTTGAATGGCTTGGATGGGCGCAAGATGTCCAAAAGCTACGATAATACGATCCCGCTCTTTTCCGCTGAGAAAAAACTGCAGAAGCTGGTACGTAAGATTAAGACCAACTCGCTGGAGCCCGGTGAGCCGAAAGATCCAGACACCTGCACGCTGTTTCAAATCTACTCCGCTTTTGCGACACCTGAAGAGACCGCTAGTCTACGTGAGCAGTACGTGAACGGTATTGGCTGGGGCGCGGCTAAGGATCAAGTGTTTGAGTACTTGAATGCACACTTGAGCGCGCCGCGTGAACGCTATAATGCGCTGATGGAAGACCCGGCCCACATTGAGGCTGTGTTGCAAAAAGGCGCCGAACGGGCGCGGGAAGAAGCTGTTGTAACGATGGATCGTCTCCGTTCAACGGTAGGTTTGGGGCGGTTTGTTTAATCCCAGAGCCTTGGCGCAATACCAATAGCGAAACACCTGCAGCAATAGAGCAGAAACGACGAAGCCCCTTCCAAGTGGAAGGGGCTTCGCTTGTTTCAGGCCTTGTTTTTCAGGCCAGGGCTAGGCTATTAGCAACAGCTTAACCTTCGATCGGGGCGCGCCAGTCGTCGGAACCAGAGGTGCCAGCAACAGTGTGTTCCCAATCAATCTTACGGTAAGCCAGTGACACATCCATCAACTGGGTGAATTCAGATTTTTGGATGTCTTGGGCGTGGGGCATACGCAGATTGATGTCAACGATGGTGGCATCGGTCAGCGTGGTGGTGAAGAAGTGCTCCTGCTTACCTTCTACAGAGGTGCGGTACCACTTCAGCTCAACATTGGGCAGCATTTCACCAGATGCTAGTGCGTTGTACATCAGCGGTACTGCTTTGTTCAGAGCAACGGTGAAGATGAAGGGCTTGTGAGCACGTTGACCGGACGGCTGACCAGACTGCGGGTCAGTGGGTACGGTAACGACATGCTTGAATTCCTGCACCAGCATTTGGTCTTCATGACCTTCAACGTAGATGTTGCCTACGGAGTCAGGGGTAAAAGCGCCTGAAGTGATGTTGCCCTGAGTTTGGCCTTCGATGCTGATATAACATGGTGTTGGCATGGTCTGCTCCTTGACTGAAAAATTAAAGAAATGTCACGTGGACTCAGACAATAGAGCAACTTCAGGGCCAAGTTTTTAAATTTGTTATATATCAATATGTTATGTTTTTGTTGTGTAGGGCGCTTCTTTCTGCGGGGCAAAAAGTTGCCTGTGCTGGGCAAGATATTGCCTGGCAGGGCAAGAACTTGCTTGCTTGCTCGTTACATCTACAAGCGCTTAGTAACGCTGGGTTGCATCTACCGTTACCTTGCTTTATGACTAAAGCCTTTCTTGGAATTTTAAGCAGAAATAGGGCCATGGGAGCAATATTTTTGCCGCTAAAAATGACGGCGCTGCCCATTTAAGCACCTCTCTTGTATGAATTTTGCTCTCCGTTTTGTAAGAAATCACTGACAGTTTTTGTAAGAGATCTCTTACAAATGCGGTTTTTAAGAGTTAGTTTTAATTAGTTCCTTTTATTGTGCTGCTAAAATTCGCGAAAAAGGTCGTAAAATACGCCTTCTTGAAAGTCTTCTTCTCTCAGATTGTCGCAATACCTGCTTAGAGCCATTTGGTACTTTCGGTGTAAATCCGGTACTTTCCCGCAATTAATAAGCATTCTTCTTTGAATCGAAAATGTTCTAATTTTTACGGGCGAAAACCATGGCTAAGCAAGGAACGGTCGCGCCGAAAGAGCGCATCAATATCAAGTATGTACCCGCTACAGGTGATCAGCAGGCCGAGACTGAACTGCCGTTGAAATTATTGGTGGTCGGTGACTTCAAGGGAGGCGAGGAAGATACCTCCATTGAGGAGCGTGAAGCTGTTTCTGTTGATAAGAATAACTTCCAGTCTGTTATGCGCGAAGCGAACCTTGGCTTGCAGGCTGCGGTTCCCAATCGGTTGCAAGAAGAGGGTGAAGCAAGCGATTTGGCCGTCAATTTGGAATTTAAATCACTCCATGATTTTGCGCCCGACAGTATCGCTCGGCAGGTGCCGGAGCTGCGTAAGCTAGTCGAATTAAGGGAGGCGTTGGTGGCATTGAAGGGGCCGCTGGGCAACGTACCTGCTTTTCGTGATCGTTTGCAGAAGCTACTCGAAAGTGACGAAACGCGTCAGCAGCTGTTGGCGGAGCTAGAGCTGCTTGATTCTGACCCTAATCGTAACGATTAAGCATTCTTATTTTCGTGCTAGTCCAGTAACCGGATTGTATTCGAGGCATCTCTATGAGTGATACGGCGCAAAAGAAAAGCCAAACGGTGGAAGCCCAGGAAGAGGTTTCTTTACTTGACCAAGTGATGGCGCAGACGCGTATGGCTCCAGCGGATGAGGGCTACGACGTTGCCAAGCAAGGCGTTGCCGCTTTTATTTCCGAACTGTTAAGCGGCGAGAACGCTGCCCCGCAGGTTAATAAAGCCGTTGTAGATAGCATGATCGTTGAACTTGACCGGAAAATTAGTCGGCAAGTTGATGAGATTCTTCACGACAATAGCTTTCAGCAGCTGGAGTCTGCGTGGCGTGGCTTGAAGCTGTTGGTCGACCGCACCGATTTCCGCGAAAATATTAAGCTTGATGTGCTTCACGCCACCAAAGAAGAACTGCTGGATGACTTTGAGTTTGCCCCGGAAATTACCCAAAGCGGGCTCTACCAACACGTTTATGCTGGCGGGTATGGTCAGTTTGGCGGTGAGCCGGTAGCAGGGATTATCGGGCATTATGATTTCACCCCCTCGACCCCTGATATGAAACTACTGCAGCACACGGCTGCTGTAGGGGCGATGGCCCATGCGCCGTTCCTGTCAGCGGTGGCGCCTTCCTTCTTCGGCATCGATAGCTTTGAAGAGCTGCCCAATATCAAAGATTTTAAAGCCATCTTTGAAGGGCCCAAGTACGCGCGCTGGCGTAGTCTGCGCGAGTCAGAAGACGCGCGCTATTTAGGTCTGACGGCGCCTCGTTTCTTGCTGCGGATGCCCTACGACCCGGTCGAAAACCCCATCAAGACATTTAACTATCGTGAAACCGTCAGCGAAGATCACGACCATTATCTTTGGGGTAATACGGCGTACCTGCTGGCCGAGCGCTTGACCGACAGCTTTGCAAAATACCGCTGGTGCCCGAACATTATTGGCCCCCAAAGCGGCGGTGCGGTTGAAAACTTGCCTGTCCACACCTACGAAGCGCTAGGTCAGTTGCAGGCTAAAATCCCCACCGAGGTGCTGGTAACGGATCGCCGCGAGTTCGAAATGGCTGAAGAAGGCTTTATTTCGTTAACGATGCGTAAGGGCAGCGATAACGCTGCTTTCTTCTCGGCTAACTCCGTACAAAAGCCCAAGGTATTTCCGAACACGCCCGAAGGCAAAGACGCTGAGACCAACTACAAACTGGGTACTCAACTGCCGTATATGTTCATCATCAACCGCCTGGCTCACTACATTAAAGTGCTCCAGCGTGAACAGATCGGTTCATGGAAAGAGCGTCAAGACCTTGAGCGTGAGCTGAATACCTGGATCCGCCAATACGTGGCCGACCAAGAGAACCCGCCCTCCGATGTACGCAGCCGCCGCCCGCTGCGTGCCGCCTCTATTCAGGTGTCGGATGTCGAAGGCGATCCGGGTTGGTACCAGGTGTCTATGTCGGTGCGCCCGCACTTTAAGTACATGGGTGCCAACTTTGAGCTGTCGTTAGTCGGACGTCTCGACAAGGAATAAGGGAACCTCTCCATCATGGCTATTAACCATGGCAGCCTGCTAGGTAGCCGTCTGTTTGAGCGTCTTGCGATGCCTGAACAGCCGTTAGCGCATGGGGAGGATGAGAGGCTGGCGGAAACTGTTGAGTCGATCAAACGACACTTAGTGGAGTTGCTCAACAGTCATCCGGGCAATAGCGCCTGTGAGCCTGAGTTGGGGTTGCTGGACTTCAATGATGCAACGATCGGCGTGCTGGATTTAGAGCTGAATATCCAGCGCGCCATTCGGCAATGCATCGAACGCTTTGAGCCGCGGGTTCAGCACGTTGAAGTTGAGTCATTACCCAATAATGGCGATCCCTTACAACTGCATTTTCAAGTACATGCCACCGTAGCGTTAGGGCGAGATAACGCCCACGCCACGATCGACTTATTGCTCAATAATAAGCGCTATCAGTGTCTTAACTGATAGGCTTGCGAGGCCCGAATGCTAAATCGCTATTACCGGGACGAGCTCAATTTTCTGAAGCGCCAAGGGCGAGAATTTGCGGAGGGCAACCCCGGCCTGAGTCGCTTCTTGTCAGAGCGCAGTACCGATCCTGATGTTGAACGTCTATTAGAAGGCTTTGCCTTTCTAACTGGCCGTATGCGCGAAAAAGTGGAGGATGAGTTCCCCGAACTTACCCATTCGCTGATCAGCATGCTATGGCCGAACTACTTGCGCCCGGTGCCTAGCATGACCGTGGTGCAATTTACCCCTACGTGGCATGCGCTGAGTACCCATCAGCTCCTGGAGCGGGGTACGGAATTGGCCAGTAAGCCAGTGGATGGCACTACCTGCATGTTCCGCACTTGTCATGACGTGACGCTCTATCCGCTGGAGCATGCGGGGGTTGAGGCACGCCATACACGTGATGCCTCCATTGTTGAGTTGGCGCTTGATGTACATAGTGATCAGCCTCTCAGCGCGATGGGGATTGATACATTGCGTCTGCACCTGGGTGGAGACGCTTATACAGCGCGCACGCTTTACCTGTGGATGAGCCACTACCTAGCGCGCGTAGAGCTGGAAATTGATGGCAAACGGCTGCCTCTGCCCAAGCAGTTGCTGCAGCCGGTTGGTTTTGATCGCCATCATGCACTACTGCCCTACCCGAGGAATGTGTATCAAGGGTATCGGATACTGCAGGAATACTTGTGTTTTCCAGAGGCTTTCCATTTCTTTGATGTAACAGCCCTGAGCCAACACTTGCCGGCCATTCCCGCAGACAAAATTATTTTGCGCCTAGAGTTTGAGCGTACGTTACCGACCGACGCACGGGTGAGAGACGAGCATTTCGCTCTGTATTGCTCGCCGGCGATCAACCTGTTCTCTCACGATGCAGAGCCTGTTGATGTCAGCGGGGAGCGCAGTGAATACCGCATTCACCCCAATAGTCGATCTCCCGGACACTATGAAATTTTTAGCGTCGATAAGGTGGAAGGCTGGTTAGAGAACGAGACCGGTAAAGGGCGCGGTACGCCGCGTGAGTACGTGCCTTTTGAAAGCTTTCAACACCAAGTCAAGAGAGACCGTGGCAACGATGCCTCCTACTACCGTCTTCGCGTGCGCGACAGCTTGCGCGGGGATGGATTTGATCACGACATCTCCTTTGTGCGTGGCGATGAGCGCAGCTACATCGGTATGTCCGAAACCGTCTCGCTCGGATTGACGTGTAGTAATCGAGAGCTGCCTGAGCGTTTGACGGTAGGCGATATTTGCTACTCAACGGAAGAGAGCCCCTCGTATGCCATGTTTCAAAATATCACCCGCCCCACGCCAGTGTTACGGCCCACGCTAGACGGCAGCCTGCTATGGACGCTGATCTCTAATTTATCGCTTAACTACTTATCGCTACTGGAGCGAGATGCTCTGTGCTCAGTATTGCGTGCCTATGATTTCCGAGCCCTGGTGGATCGGCAGGCCGAGCGAGTGGCTCAAAAACGGCTGGCAGGCATCGTTAGCATTGAAACGCAGCCCATTGACCGACTGAAAAAAGGCCTTCCCATTCGAGGCCTGCGTTCGGTCATGACGCTGGATCAAGATGCCTTTGGCGACGAAGGGAGTCTGTATTTATTTGGCAGTGTGCTGGCGCGGTTCTTCTCCTTGTACGCCAGCATCAACTCGTTTCATGAGCTGCATGTTATTAACCGTCAAAATCACGAGCGCTACAAATGGACCTTACAGTCGGGGCAACAGCCTCTGATGTAGCGCTTGCCCCTTTGATGGCAAAGGCGCGGCGTTACGATTTTTATCAGCTAGTAGAGCTTCTGCATCGTCATCATGGCGATGACCTAGAGTGCGCTCAGCGAGGTGCGCCCGCTTTTGAGCGCGTGCGCTATAGCGCTTCAGCGTCACTAGGCTTTCCCAGCAGTGATGTGCTCTCACTGGCTTTTCAGCCTGAGGGCCATTATGAGCTGGAAGTTAGCTTCTTGGGTCTGCAGGGGTCTCAGTCGCCGCTGCCCAGCTATTACCTTGAAACATTAGCGCATGAGGCCGCCCACCACGACGGTGTTGCAGGCGATTTCCTGGACTTTTTCAATAACCGCTTACTGGCGTTAGTGCACCGCAGTTGGCGTAAATATCGCCACTACATCCGCTATCAGGATGGTGCTAGCGATGGGTTCTCGGCGGCCATTTTTGCTTTGGTGGGGTTGGCGGACAGTGACCTGCGCGTTGAGACGCCTATCAACTGGAGCAAGATGCTGGCTTATGCCGGTTTGCTGGCAGGCCGTTCGCGTTCACCCGAGGTCGTCTGCAGCATCGTAGGGCACTGCTTTGACCTTGATGATGTGCAGATTGAAGAGTGGGTACATCGCTGGGTTCAGATTCCGATGGATCAACGCAGCCGAAGCGGTATGGCAGCAATGACGTTAGGCAGCGATGTGGTGGCCGGTGAGCGCGTTGCTGATGTTAACGGCAAATTTGTGCTGGGTCTATTTGGCCTTACCTTGGAGCGTTTTCGCGACTTCCTACCCGACGGCAGGGAGCATGCCCCATTGCGCACTTTGGTTGAGTTTGTGCTACGCGAGCCGTTGGCCTACGACCTCGAGCTAGAGCTGTTACCCAGCGCCGTAAAACCGATGCGGTTAGGCGATGCTGGCACCTGCCAGCTCGGCTGGACCACCTTTGTTAATCCCGAGTCCGGCAGCGCCTCAAAACGCCGCCGAGTGCGTATTCAGATGACAGGTTAAACAATGAACGCCAACCCAATTTCCGCTGTAACGCTGGTCATTGCCAATAGTGAGCGCCTAGAAGGCCGTTCAACAAGTAGTCATGTCTTTCATGAAATCGGCGGCACCCTGGGCTGCTCAACCGATGATGACTGGTTATTGCAAGATCACGCCGGCCGCATTCGCCCGCAGCATGCCCAAGTGAGCAAAATTGACGGCAAGTTCTGCCTGATTGATAGCAGCGGGCACACCTTTATCAATCGCGCCACCCTGCCGATTGGGCGAAACCGTAAGGTCGCTTTGAGCGAGGGCGATGAAGTGCTAGTCGGCGAGTACCGTCTTAAAGTGCATTTGGGTGATCGGCAGAGTACTCAACCCGGTGCTCAACCTCTGGCCTCGTTAGTCAATGAAGAGCAGGAGGCGGTAGATGCATATGGCCGCCCGTTGGTTCAAGAAGACCAGCCGCTACGTGCGGAAGCCGCAAAAAAAGAAGATCCCATGGAGGCTCTTGGCGGGGTAGCGCGTGGAGTGGGGCACGAAGACCCAATGGCCGCTCTCGACCCTCGTGCTGCCAATGCTCAGCTTTCCGAATCCATTGAAGAGATGCCTGAGTTGCTTGGCTCCGAGCGGCGCGTTGAAGGAAGTGTGGGGCGTGACCAGCAAGAGCGGCGCGAAGGCGCTGTTCGCATGCCCGCGATCAAACGCAAGCTAGGCAGCCATTCACCGGACAGCTATTCACCAAGCGGTTATTCACCAAGTAGTCATTCGCCAAACGGCTATACAGCAGGCAACCAGACAAAGAGGAGCAGTAGCATGGATGAGCGGGCAATAGATGACCTCGAACGTTCCGTTGGCGAGCAGTTAGAGGATCGCTGGCAAAAGCCTAGTGGCCGTTCCCTTGGCCATGTGGGGGCCGACCCGCTATTAAGGGGGTTGGATATCGACATTCCCTTCCGTGATAGCGAAGAGCAGCAGGCGTTTCTTGAAGAAGCGGGCCATACGTTACGGGCTGCTATTAATGGCTTACGTGCTCTGCAGCAAACCCAAAACGATAGCAAATACCCCCTCCGGGATCGTCGTTTACAGCCTATCGAAGATAATCCCCTGCGCCTTGGCCAGGCGTACGAGGCCACTGTCGAGACGATGTTTTCGGCCCAGCGCAGCCCGGTTCACCTTTCGGCGCCCGAAGCAGTGGGGGAGTGCCTGCGTCATCAAGGCCATCACCAAGCGGCAGTTGAGGAAGCCATTGAGTACGCCCTAACCGCTATTTTGGATGCCTTTTCACCTGAAGCGCTGCTCAAACGTTTCCATGCTTATCGGGGGGCAGGCACCCGCATTGAAGATGAAAACAGCTGGGCCTGGGAAATGTACCGCCACTACTACCACGAGCTTAACTCAGGCCGCCAGCTAGGTTTCCAAAAACTGTTCTGGGAGGTTTTCGAGCAGGCGTATGACCAGTCTGTTCGTCGCCAGCAGCGGGAGGGCGCATGAGCAAGGCCAAGAGCCTCGGGCTTGTTGGGGTGCTTTTAGTGCTGCTGTCAATCACGGGCTGTGCCTCGACCCGTGAAGCAGCCGGTAAAGCCTGGGAAGTCATGCTAGACCCCTCGATACCGGTTGGCTATCCAGAAGATCAGCCCACGCTGGTCGATTTAAGCATGGTCGCAGAGCCCGATGTGAACCCAAACATCGATGGCGAGGGGACGCCGCTGCGCTTTCAAATTTTGCAGCTTAAAGATGACTCCATGCTAATGGCGGCTGACATGGATCAGTTAAGTGAGGATATGGAGGCGGCATTGGGCACGAACTATCTGACCCATGACGACTTCACCTTGCTACCTGGCCAGTGGAAATTCTACGAACCCTTCGCCATTGAAGAGGACACGCGCTATATCGGTTTGATTGCGTTCTACGCTGAGCCAAACGAGGCGGAGTGGAAGAAAGTCGTCAAAGTGAAGGCCAGTTCAGAGAATTATCACTTGCTGGTTCATCTGCGCAACAGTGAAGTAGAACTAAGGAAGGAAGAGTGATGGCCAGTCGCAATCGCGTGGTATGGAGTGAAGGGCTATTTATCAAGCCGCAGCACTTTCAACAGCAGCAGCGCAGCCTTGAAGGGTTGATTGATACGCGGCTTAAAGGGGTTAGTCACTATCTGTACGGATTTTTGACCCTGGAGTTGAACAACGAGTTTTTAAGCTTTGGCCGGATTGCGATTAGCCGGGCGAGTGGCGTCATGCCCGATGGCGTTGCTTTCCAATTGCCTGAGGATGATTTAGAGCCTTCTGCACTGGAAGTTGTTGATGCGGGCATTACTAACCAGGTGGTCTATTTAGGCTTGCCGCTAGCCACGGATAGCGTCGGGGAAGTGCGCTGGCCCGATGACGAACTGCCCGCACGTTATCGCCTTTCGCCGCGCAGCGTGCGCGACCTGCACTCCCGCGACGGTGATATGGCCGACCTGGATGTGGCGCGCGTTTCACCGCGCTTGTTGTTAGAGCAAGAAGACCGCAGTGGTTATGCCTGCTTGGCCGTTACGCGCATTCTAGAGCGTCGCCCCGACGGCAGCTTGGTACTGGATGAGCAATTTATCCCCACCTTAATGAACGTGCAAGCAGCGCCAAGCCTGCAGCGGTTTGTGGGTGAGATGGCGGGTTTGATGCGAGAACGGGCGCGTAATATTGCTCAGCGGCTGTCGACGCCCAATCAGGCAGGGGTGGCCGACGTAACGGATTTCATGCTGCTGCAGCTACTGAACCGTGCTCAGCCGCGTTTTCAGCATCTGGCGCGTTTAGGGCAAGTTCACCCAGAACGGCTTTACGACACCATGCACGAAATAGCTTGTGAGTTGGTGACGTTTACCGATGAGTCGCGTTTGCCGCCTGAGTGCCCTGCTTATGACCATGAGCATCCCGAGCGCGGATTCCGGCCCTTGATGCAGATGATGCGCCAAGCGCTCTCCACCGTGCTTGAACCCCGCGCGATCGCCATTCAGATACAGACACGGAAATTCGGCCTACTTGTGGCGCCGCTTTCGGATACCAGCCTGTTCGAAACAGCCGAGTTCATTTTGGCAGTGCGCGCCGATATGCCTAGCGAGCGCCTGCGTAAGCAGTTTCTACAGCAAACCAAAGTGGCCAGCGTCGAGCGTATTCGCGACCTTATTAGTCTGCAATTACCGGGTGTGCCCTTGGAGCCGTTACCGGTGGCCCCTCGTGAGTTGCCTTATCACGCGGGCTATACCTATTTCCAACTCAGCCGACAAAGCGAAGCCTGGGGAATGCTGGATGGTGCAAGCGGTTTTGCCTTCCACGTGGCGGGCGAATTTCCCGGGTTGGAGATGCAGTTTTGGGCGATCAGGAGTTAAGCCATGCAAGATATTGCCACGCATCAAGATGACGCCAAAAACGACTACCCGATGGGTGAGCCGGTTCGCCATGAAGATCAAATAAAAGACAGCGGCGTTGAGCAGTTGGTGCATAGCCATGCCCAGCACCTGAATGCTGACGAGGACTACTGGTTTCGGCTGCGCGGGCACAACTTAAACCCGCTGGTCGATGCATCGAGCAGCCTGCTGGGCATGGCGGTGCGCGTCCGACAGGTGGACGGCGCTGATGATCTCGAGCGCTTATATCGTCAGGTAGTGGACGAAATTGCCTCTATCGAAATTGAGCTAACCGAACAGGGGTATGACCGCCCGACACTGCTCGCCTACCGCTATGTGCTTTGCTCGTTTATCGATGAAACCGTGATGGGCATGCCCTGGGGGAGGCAGAGCGTGTGGGCTGAGCACTCGCTGCTAGCGAGGTTTCATAACGAGACCTGGGGTGGCGAAAAAGTTTTCTCTATCCTCGCGCGGCTGCAGCAAGAGCCTCATCGCTATCGCGACATGCTGGCCTTTATCTATTTGTGCCTGTGCCTTGGGTTTGAGGGGCGTTACCGGGTGAAAACCCATGGTCGTGAAGAGTACGACCAGATTGTACGCGCGCTGGGCGATCAACTGGCGTCACTTGATGAGCCGCCAGATGAGATGCTGACCCAGCCACTTAGGCATGTGGTGAAAGGGCGTGGCAAAGGGATGCACGAGGGGTTACCGCTGTGGGCCATCTTTGCCCTGTTCGGCGTTACGTTGGTGGGTATTTATTTGGGGCTTTCTTGGTCGCTGGATCAGCAGGCTGAGCAAGTCAGAGCTTTACTCGATCAGATTTATCGTTAGGAGATAGCATGCTTAGGGTAGAGCTACCGGCGCTTATTAGTCGACTGAATGGAATTTCTCGTCATGGCCTCGAGCAGGCCGCCGTGCTGTGCGCAGAGCAGCAAGCACCGGAGGTGACCACCGGGCACCTGCTGCTGGCGCTGGTCGACCAGCCGCTATGTGATGTGCGCTTACTGCTGGAAACGCTTGATATTGATGTCGAGGAGCTGCGCGCACGAATGGCTGAGGAGAGCCGTCCGCCTCGTGATCTTGAGGTGTCGACACCCAGCTTTTCGCCGTTATTGGTAGAGCTGCTGCAGGACGCGTGGTTACTGGCAGCCACCGAGTATGGACATCAAGCGCTTCGCAGCGGCGTGCTTTTCACGGCGCTACTGCACAACGCCCCGCGCTATTTAGGTCCGAAGAGCACGGCGCTACTGGAAGATATCAATCGCGAAAATCTACGCCGCCACTTGGAGCGTCTTACGGCCGATTCAGCCGAAGCACCTCGGGAGGGTGCCGACGCTAAACAACGCCAGGCTGCTCATCCTGCTGGCGATGACAGCGCACTCGCCCGTTTTGCTACCTCGCTGACCGAACAGGCGCGCAAGGGTGAGCTTGACCCTGTGCTGGGGCGTGACCCGGAAATCGACCAAATGCTCGATATCCTGGGGCGTCGGCGCAAAAACAACCCCATTGTGATTGGCGATGCCGGGGTGGGTAAAAGTGCTGTGGTAGAAGGTTTAGCAGCACGCATTGTGGCGGGACAAGTACCCGCTGCGCTGGCAGGTGTTGAGTTGCTGACCCTTGATCTAGGTGCGCTACAAGCCGGTGCCGCGGTGAAAGGCGAGTTTGAAAAGCGCCTTAAAGCGGTGATTGACGAAGTCAAAAACGCCCCTCGTCCCACGCTGCTATTTATAGATGAAGCGCACACGCTGATCGGTGCTGGTAACCAGGAAGGCGGCGGTGACGCGGCCAACTTGCTCAAGCCCGCCCTGGCCCGGGGCGAGTTGCGTACTATCGCCGCCACTACCTGGCGTGAGTACAAAAAGTACTTTGAAAAAGATCCGGCGCTGTCGCGGCGCTTCCAGCCCATTGCGCTTTCCGAGCCAAGCGTAGAACAGGCACTGGTCATCCTGCGCGGTTTGCGGGATGTGTATGAGCGCGCCCACGGCGTGCTGATCGGCGATAGCGGCCTGCGTGCTGCCGCTGCGCTTTCTGCCCGTTACCTGGCCGGACGGCAATTGCCTGACAAAGCCATTGATGTGCTGGATACCGCCTGTACCCGATTGGCGCAGGCTCTGGATACCCCGCCCCGCAAGCTAAGCCACTTACAGAGTGAACATATCGCCGCGCTACGTGAGCGCGATCAGGTCGAGCGTGAACGTCTGCTGGGGCGCGAACCGGATAGTGAACGCCACCACGACTTAACCGAACGCTTAGCCAAGCTGGAAGAGGAGTTGGCAAGCCTGGAAGCCGCCTGGCAAGCGCAGCGCGAATGCGTCGATGCCATTGTGGCGCTACACCGCCAACTGCTAGAGGCAACGGATAATGATGCCGTTGATCAACTTCCCGAGGGCGTGCATCAAGAACTCGCCGAACGGGAGCAGCAGCTGGCCCAACTGCAAGAGACGTTTGCGCTGGTTAATCCCAGCGTTGAAGAGGCGCAAATTGCCCAGGTGATTGGCGACTGGACCGGCGTACCGGTCGAGCGTATGACCAGCGACGAGCTAACCCGCCTCACCGAACTGCCGACCCATCTGGATGCGCTAATCCAGGGGCAGGGCAGTGCGATTGAGCGTATCCATCGCCACTTGCTAACCGCGCGTGCGGATCTCCGTCGCCCGGGGCGGCCATTGGGCGCATTTCTGCTGGTAGGCCCCAGCGGCGTGGGTAAAACCGAAACCGTGGTGCAAATTGCCGACCAGCTGTATGGCGGTCGTCAGTTTCTTACCACGATCAATATGTCGGAATACCAAGAGAAGCACACGGTTTCACGTCTGATTGGTTCGCCGCCGGGGTATGTCGGGTTTGGCGAGGGCGGGCTACTCACCGAAGCGATCCGTCAGCGCCCTTATTCGGTGGTGCTGCTGGACGAAGTCGAAAAAGCCCATCCCGATGTGCTTAACCTCTTCTACCAGGCGTTTGATAAAGGCGAACTGGCCGACGGGGAAGGGCGCGTTATCGATTGCAAAAACGTGCTGTTCTTCCTGACCTCTAACCTGGGCTACGAAGCCATCGTTAGCTATGGCGATGACCCAGCAGCGCTGGATGCCGCGCTCTACCCGGTGCTGGCTGAGTTCTTTAAACCGGCGCTATTAGCGCGTATGGAAGTGGTGCCTTACTTGCCGCTGGACGGCGATACCCTGCGTGACATCGTCAAGGCCAAGCTGGATACCTTGGCAACACGCATCCGTGAGCGCCATCGCCATGCCGAGGTGGTGCTGGATGACAGCCTGGCCGAGGCAATTTGTAAACGTGCGACGCGGAGTGAAAACGGCGCACGCATGCTGGAGTCGGTGATCGACGGTGAACTGCTGCCGCCGCTTTCCCGTGCCCTGCTTGAGCGTATGGCACGGCGCGAGAACGTTAGCCGGGTAGTGTTGGGCACGGATGCCGACAGCGGTGTCTTTACTGCGGAGGTGGCATAGCGCCATGCAGGTAAAGGCTCTTGACCAGCGCAATGCTAGCGAAGCGCAGCCTTTAGCTGGGCTGGCGGCTATGCCCATGGCGCTTGCGTTGGTTGAAAGTACCACACCACGGGAGCTGCGCTTACGCAGTCGGCAACTGCTGGGTAATAGCCTGGGCTTGGCGTGGGTGGAGTGCCTCTATCTAGACAGCAGCGGCCGCTGGGTGGGCCGTGATAATAGTGAGGCGCGCTTCAACTGTGATGAGTTTAGTCACCCCTACGCCCATGCCATCCGCAGCGGTAAACCGGTGACACTGGGCGTGGGGGAAGCGCGTACCCGGCTTGATCATCCCGGTTTTCAAGCCCAAATAGCCTCCCTCAGTGGCGACTTGCGGCTACACGTGAGGCCGTTACGACTCCAGGACAGTTCGCGGGAGTGGCTAGGCGTGCTGGCCTTCGTCACGGAAGCGGCAACCTTGACGAACCTCATGGAGTGTAGCGATTTTGTCGCTTTTGAGGCCCTGCTGTGTCGGTTGTGGTCGCGCCTGGCAAGCAGTCAGGGAGAGCGTCAGAAATCAGCGGTATTGCGTGACTCGTTAGCCAAGCTCAACGACAACACCCGGCGCCAGGGGTTAGCGGCCAAGCTTGCGAGTGATTTGCTGGGTAACTCCATCGCCATGCAAGAGCTTCGGCAGCAGGTGATTCGTGCGGCCGAAACCAATTTAGCGGTGTTGCTCCAGGGCGAAACCGGTACCGGCAAAGACCTCGTGGCGAGAGCGATTCACCGTTTCTCGGCACGCGCCAAGGCGCCGTTCATGGCGATTAACTGTGCCGCGATCCCCGAGTCGCTGCTCGAGTCGGAGCTGTTCGGCCACTCCAAAGGGGCGTTTTCAGGCGCTGATCAAGCCAGGGAAGGGCTCATCGCCCAAGCCGACGGCGGT
The DNA here is from genome assembly GCF_021021315.1 of Halomonas sp. IOP_14. NCBI lineage: Bacteria > Pseudomonadati > Pseudomonadota > Gammaproteobacteria > Oceanospirillales > Halomonadaceae > Halomonas > Halomonas sp. IOP_14. Next base: position 35,517 of record NZ_JAINWD010000044.1, read on the forward strand.
ACGCTGTTTCTGGATGAAATCGGCGATATGCCGCTAGCGCTGCAAGCCAAACTGCTCAGGGTGCTGGAGAGCGGCCGCTATCGCCCCTTAGGGTCGAATGAAGAACGCTGTGCAGACCTGCGTCTTATTGCGGCTACCCATCAGCCGCTACGCGAGCAGATCAAACAGCAGCGGTTTCGCGCTGACCTCTATTATCGCTTAGGCCAGTTCCCGCTTTCGCTGCCTTCGCTGTCGGCACGGCGTGAAGACATCGCCTTTCTGGCCGAGCACTTTGTTGCTGATTTCTGTGTACGGGAAGAACGCAGTGAGATGGGCATCACACCCGCCGCGTTGCGGCAGCTAAAAGAGCGTGATTACCCCGGCAACGTGCGTGAGCTCAAAAACTTGATCGATTATGCCTGCGCCATGACCCCCGCCGGTGGCGATATTGAAGCCTTGCTCCTGCCCAGCGATACCGCCAGTGGCGCTGATTCAGCGACACCAGAAACCAGCGGCACGCTGAATAAGATCCATGATCTGCGCCAAGCGGTTCGTGATTATGAAGCGCAATTGATTAGCCAGCGATTGCTTTACTACGGCGGGAATCGTGCCCTTGCAGCAGAGAGCCTGGGAATACCCAAGCGAACGCTCTCCCACAAATGCCAATTGCTAGAACTGGATGCTAAATGAAAGTGACATTCGTAAGTTGCCGATGGCAGCACAGGCTATTGATTTGCCTCTGGCTACTAAGCATGAGCAGCGCACTACAAGCAGAGGATAGCGCAGTTGTATTGGAACAGGCGCATCAGTGTGGCCAAGAAAGCTCGCGTTTGGATCGCCTGGGGTGCTACGACAATCTGTTCCTGGACGAGCAGAGCACACCGAGTGATAGCGCTGAACTGCCGCCACTTTGGCACGCAGTTGTCAGCCAAGAAGAGAAACGCAATCCCGATGACTTTGGCCTGATAGTGAGCGCCGAGGGAAGCCAGGTATTAATGACGGTGCCCGCACGGGGCACAACGCCTCCGCGGCCCGTATTAGTACTGGCCTGCGAGAAGTTAATTACCCGCTTCCAGGTGCACCTGCCCAATGCCTTGGATACGCCCCGCGTGTCGTTGCGGGTCGTCGCGGATGGGCGTGATGTCTCTCAACAGTGGAGAGTGCGCGATGATGGCCACGTGGTAAGCGGTGGGCGCGGCCTGCCCGCCATTGAAACGCTGCGGCAATTATTGAGCGCCAACGAGCTTGTGTTGAGTAGCGACGCAGGGGCTCTGGACGGGCTGCGTTTTGATGTATCAGGACTGCGTCAGCAAATTCAACCGCTTCGCAGCGCCTGTCGCTGGTAGTGGGTATAGGAGTTCGTGATGCGTATAACGGCGGATAGTCACCTTGAACCCCTGCTAGCGCCTCTGCCTGCCAATGAGCAGGGTGAGGAGATCGGCGTTGTGCTGGAGGACAGCGCCGACTACCTGCGCCTTGAGGCTGAAATGATGAAGGTCGGCTCATTGCAGCACCAAGACGTCGATTGGGACACGGCAGAAGCATTAGCAATCACTATGCTCAGCCATAAGGGCAAAGACCTAAAGGTGTTGGGACACTTGCTGCACTGCCTGCAGCATGAAGGCAATGGCGTGCGTTTCGCGCTTTCCCTAAGGCTGCTGGCCGGTTGTCTTGAAGCCTGGTGGGCGTTGGCATACCCCTTCAATGGCGCACGTGGGGCTAAGTTGCGGCCCAGGCTGTTCCAGCAATTTACCCAACGCACGCTGAAGCTTGCCGCGGGCCTCGACTTTCATAATGCCGAGGATGAGTTTCTGGCCTGCCGCCACTCGTTGGAAAAACTGCAAACGTTAGCCGCGGACAAGCAGTTGCCCGCTGACTCACTTGACGAGCTGATGCGCCTGCTGGATGAAAAGCAGCCTAATCAAAACCGTGCTGCATCGGCCTCTCAAGGCGGCGACGCTTCCGGTAGCGATGCACGGACGGCCGCGTCTTCTTCCTCCAGCAGTGCTGAAAAGGTTGAGCAGCCCGGTGGGGCAAAAGTCCCCGAACTGCGTCTGGAGGCGGGCAATGAGCGCGCCAACCGCCAGTCTCTGCTCAAAATGGCCGATTTTCTAAACGAGCAAAACCCGGGCGAGCCGCTGGCATACCGCTTGCGTCGCTATGCCATCTGGAGCGCCATCCAGGCGTTACCTGCTGCAAGGGAAGGGGGGCGTACCGAGTTAGCCCCTGTGGCTGCTGACCGTGTGGCGGATTATCGAGAGGCGCTTTCCCGGGGCAGTGACGAAGCGCTTTGGCAGCGCATAGAGAAAAGCGTTGCGGTCAGCCCCTACTGGCTAGAAGGACACCGCTTGAGTGCCGAGCTGGCCAAGCGCCTAGGGCGGCCGCGCTGCGCTGAGGCTATTCGTGATGAGTCGGTGCGGTTCGTGGAAAGGCTCCCCGGTATTGAGTCGTTAACGTTTAACGATGGCTCGCCTTTTTTAGATAAAGAAACGCAGCAGTGGCTGTATAGCGGCGCGGGCAGCGGCGCAAATGACGGCGCCGGTGGCGGTGAAACATGGCACGCGGGGTTAGAGGAAGCGCGTAGCTATATGGGGAGTGAAGGGTTAGGGCCTGCCTTGCAGGTGCTTGACCAGGGGTTAGCGTCGGCACGCTCCTTGCGCGAGAGCACGTACTGGCGCTTGGCCAGCGCTGATTTGCTGCAGGAGGCGGGGCTAGAAACGCTCGCCCAGCAGCACTACAGCACGCTGCACCAAACTGTTAATGAACTTGATTTAGAGCAGTGGGAACCAGCGCTGGTTTCGCGGCTTCAGGCATCGCTTAGGACATGACAACGATGATCGACTTTATCACTAGGGACGAGGATTAAAGGCTCATGTGGGGAACATTGAAATCAAAGCTGAGCCGCTGGGTGCCCGGCTTTTCACGTGCACAGAGCACTCACAATCGCGCCAAAGCGCAAGCTAACAGAGTCAAGGGGTTAGGGCGGCTTTCCATGGCCATGTGGGGCGTATTAATCGTGCTCCTATTAGTGGCCATCTGGTGGTTAGGGCCTAGCTGGGAGGTACGAGACAGTTACCCATTAGGCCCCTGGGTCAATCGGTTACTGGCCACCTTGGCGCTGGTAACGTTAGTGGCGCTGATTTGGGGCGTTCGGCTTTCCCGTCGACTGCGCGAAGCCGATGAGCTCGCGCAGGATATGGAGTCGCAGCAGTCAGACCCTATTCAGGAGAGTATCGACCAGCAGGAAACCTCGCTGAACAACGTATTATCCGAAATCATTGATAGCGTTGGCAGTGGGGACAGCAGCCGCTATCGCCTTCCCTGGTATTTGGTCATGGGGGTCGAAAACGCGGGCAAAACCAGCTTGGTCAACCGCTCTGGGCAAAACTTTGCGCTGTCCAATGTCATGAAAGCCTCTGGCATCAGCAGCAAGAAAAACCGCTTTGGTTTTGACTGGTGGATTGGCGATAAAGCGATACTCATCGACCCTGATGGCGAGTTATTGACCCAAGGCGCACTGGAAACTGGCGAGCCTGACGAACTGAATAGCCGCCTATGGGATCACTTCACCGAGTGGCTAGAGCGTAACCGCCCACGCCGCCCGCTGGACGGCGTTGTGCTGGTGTTGGATCTAGCCCGTCTTAGCCACGCCCAGGTAGCCGTTCGTAAAGCGTACGCAACGCTGTTACGCAGCCGCCTGCGCGAGTTGATGGAGCGCCACGGCAGCCGGTTACCGGTTTACGTCACCTTCAGTAAAATGGATTTGCTGCACGGTTTTGACGATTTCTTCCGCCATTACTCCCGTGCTGCACGGCGGGCGCCGTTAGGCTTTACCTTCTCGGCTAAATCCATTGATACACCGGGACAGTGGGAAGAAGAGTTCGCCGCCGCTTACGACAACATGCTGGAACGCCTTAACCGCGCAATGCCCACCATGCTGGCAGAGTGCCGCGACCGGGAAGAACGGGAATCGGTATTTCGCTTTGTGCGCCAGCTAGCAGGGCTGCGCGATGTGCTGCTCGGTTTCCTCAACGAGGCGCTCTCCAGCGACCGTTTTTCCACCGCGGCGATTGTACGCGGCACGTATTTCACCTCGGTTTATCAGCAGGGGGTGCCTGAAGACCCTTTCGTGGATGCTGCGGCACGCCGTTATGGCATGTCCGAAAGCGTTCAGCCTGCGCACCGTGCGACGCGCAGCGCGCTGTATTTCACTGAAGAACTGTTTGAGAAAGTCATTTATCCAGAAGCGGGGCTGGCCGGTGATAACGCCAAAGTCGCCCATCGCCGACAGCGTATTCGCCAAGCATGCATTGTTGGCTGCATGTTAGTGGCTGCGGTAATGATCGGTGGGTGGAGTCATTTCTACCAGAAAAACGCGACCTCGCTTTCCACCGTCGAGCATCGGGCGGAAACTTTCCTGGCCACCCATCCCGAAGAGTTTCAGAGCGACGACCCAACGGGCTACGAAATGCTGGCGCCGTTGGATCGCCTACGCGATGCGATGCAAACCTTCGAGGGCTACCGAACGCATACCCCTTTCCTTGCCGATATGGGGCTTTATCAAGGCCACATTATTGGTGGCCAGTTAGAGAATGCTTACCTCGCCATGTTGGAATACCAATTCCTGCCGGCGTTGATGGTGGGCATCATGGATGACATGAACCGCGAAGAGGAGGGCAGTAACGCCAAGCTGGCGCTGCTGCGCATTTTGCGCATGATGTCTGACGCCAGTGGCCGCCAGCCCGAACGCGTACACGACTTTATGGCGCAGCGTTGGCAGTCGGATTTCCCCCAGCGTGGTGAAATCCAAGACCGCTTACTGGCTCATTTAGATTACGCCCTGCAGCACAGCGATTTGGAAAGCCGGGTTGCCGCTGGTAATCGGCGCGCTGAATATGCCATGGCGCCACTACGCGGCAGCTTGGTCGCCGCGATAGATGACCTATCACGCCTGCCGATGGATGAGCGGGTCTACGCCACCATGAAAGCTGACAGTAGCCGTCGCGGTGATCCTCTCGATCTGCGCCGTCAGGTGGGGTCGATGTTCAACACGGTGTTTATGGCGCGTAACGATGAACCCTCGTATGTGCAACTGCCGTATCTGGTTACCCGGGGTGGCTTCGAAAATCACTTCCTGCAGCAGTTGGATAGGGCAACCGAGCTAGCGCTTATCGACTTGTGGGTATTGGATCAGCGCGAAGACATCAATTTCAGCAACGCTGACCGTCAGCAACTGCAAAACGCCCTGCGTGACTATTATGTCAGTGACTATCGCGTGAGTTGGCGTGATGCCCTGCGCAATACCCAGCTTGTGCCCCTGCCGGACATTCATCAGGCAGCGGTGGTCGCCGATGCGCTGGTCAGCGCCGAGCGCCCCCTAGACCGTCTGTTAGCAGCGGTCGAGCAGAATACCCGTCTCTATCCGGAACTGCCTGAAGATGACGAGGAAGCCCGTGAAGCGCTGCAGCGTTCACCGCGCTATCAGCTTGCTCACGATATCGAGCAGCAGTTTACCGCGATTAACAAGCTCTCCAATCCTCAAGAGGGGGATCCCTCCTCCCTGGAAGAGATCAAATCGGCGGTAACGGAGCTGCGTGATTACCTGCTTGATATAGAAGAAGCCAGCGACCCAGGGCGCGCCGCTTTCATTGGCGCGCGTGACCGCTTATCGCTGCGCGGTGATGACCCTATTTATCGCCTGCAGCGTATTGCTGACAGCTCGCCCGAGCCTGTCGCAAGCATGTTGAAAAGCCTGGCGGATCAAAGCTGGCAGCTCATCATGGCAAGCGCTATCAGTCACCTGGAAAATATCTGGATAGATGAGGTAGTGGCACCCTATCAAGAGCGTTTAGCCGGGCGCTATCCGCTGGTGCCCAGTGCAAGCCGGGATGCTTCGCTAAGCGACTTTGAAGCCTTCTTTGCTCCTGAAGGTATCCTCGACAACTTCTATCAGGATAACTTGCAGCCCTTTATCGAAGGTGCGCCTGAGCAACTGGTGGATACCCAGGGTAATTCGCTACTGCGTGAGAGCGTGTTTGCCGCTGTGTCACAGGCGGAACAAATTCGCCGTGCCTATTTTGGCCCTGATGGTGCGCTAGACGTCGAGTTCGCTCTTGAGCCGATCAGCTTAAGCCCCGACAAGCGGCGCAGTGTGATCAGTGCCGATGGCCAGCTCATTGATTACACTCACAGCGCCAGTAGTCGGGTCTCCATGATTTGGCCAAATACGTTGCGTGGCGGCACGGATAGCCGCATCACCATGGTGCCCAGCCAGGTAAATCACTCGCCGCGGAGTATAACCCGCGATGGCGCCTGGGCTTGGTTCCGGCTGTTGGAAGAGGCAAACATCACCAGCGTTAATGAGCGTGAGTTAGAGCTACGTTTCAACGTGGACGGGGGCGCTATGCGTTATCGCCTATTTACCGATAGCGCCCCCAACCCCTTTACCCGTTCGCCCGCCGCAGGCTTCCAGTTACCGTCGGCACTCTATGCAGAACGAGGGCCCTATGCTGACGAAACTTAAGCAGTGGCTCTCCCCCTCAGCTAGCACGACCCATGACCACCCAGGTGGTCATGTGGATAGCGGCCCTGATGTTAATGGCCAAGCATCTTCCCGCGCGCTTGAAAGCGCCCGCGAAGGGGATATCGATAGTTTTATCGAAGCCGTCCAGCGTGCCGATGCAAAAGGGCATTCGCCCTGGGTACTGCGTGATAAGGCCTACCTGGATACGCTGCGCCGCGCGCTGGAATTTACCCTGCATCGCCAGGTGTGGTTGCAGCGCGAGCAAGAGCACGTTGAGCACTGGCAGGGGCGTTTACTCGCCCTACGCCATGGGGATGGCCCGCCGTTGGGGATGGTGTTGGCGTGCCGACCCGATGACGAAGCCGCCTGGCAGCTTCGCTTCTTCTTTATCAGCCAAGAGTGGAAAGGCAGCGGCCATGGCGCACGCCTGCTGACCGCTGCGCGGCTGAGTCTAAGCGGTGTGCCGCTACAAACGCGGCTACCGCTCGCGTGCCACACGGCGATTCAAAGCCTGGAAGCGGCGGGGTTTCAGCGCATGTACGTCGATGCTTTTGAGGTGGCGAGCTACGAAGCGCCAGCAAAATGGGATGAGTAAGGCAGCGGCAGCCAAGGCTTTTAAGCGCCGATTGTGAAGCGCTGCTGATAGCCACAACTGCCGTCACCCAATCTAGAAAAACAGCAGCGGAGGAACAGTAATGGGACGAAAAATGGTAGTGGCTAGTCGCTTAATCATCACGCTGGACAATAAGCCGGTTGCACTGACCGATCATGCAGCTGTCTGCGGCGGTATTTTAATCGGCAGTGGCCGCGGAGAGGGGGCTTCCAATGGCTGATAATACGGGTCTTCAGTTTACTTTGTCCCTTCCCGGGGCTACTGACACGGCGGTGGTGAGTTTTACCCACCGCGAAGCGCTGTCGGAGACGTTTGCACTCACCGTTGAGTTCGCCAGCCGCACCCACG
>NZ_JAINWD010000045.1:0-57876 GCF_021021315.1 Halomonas sp. IOP_14
ATGAATATCGGCAGTTATTCAGACCTTCCCTTAGGGATAGCAGTCTCTGTTTGTAAGCCATATGCGGAAGTTCAATAAAATTGCTAACCAATATTACTTGAGAACTGCACTGGAACTGGTAGCTAGTGTGCCAGATTAGCGGGCATCTTTAATATTAGACTATCCGTATATTAGATACTGGGTGCAAGAATGGCGATCAGTCAGCACTCGCGAGCGATTCTTAGGGGGAGTAGAGTTATCGAGAAGAAACAAAGCAATATCAATAATAAGTCAGATTAAAATCTTGACGAAACAAGGATAAAGATATGAAAAAACCACTCTTATTGAAAAAATGTGCAGTCTACAGTGTTCTAAGTGTTGGTATCTCCATGATGGGCAGCGTTCAAGCAAGTCTGCTCGAAGATGTGAAATCCCGCGACACACTGCGCTGTGGTGTCAGCAGCGATAAGGCAGGTTTCTCTCATCTAACAGATGACGGTGAATGGGGTGGGATGGATGTCGATCTCTGTCGCAGCGTGGCCGCAGCGGTACTCGGTGATGCCAGTAAGGTCGATTTCGTGATCACTACGGCGAAAAACCGATTTACTGCACTCGCCTCAGGAGAGGTGGATGTGCTGGCTCGCGCTACTACCTGGACAGCTTCGCGTGACGCCAACCTCGGGGTTGATTTCACAACACCTTGGTTTTATGACGGCCAAGGTGTAATGACGCATGCCGACTTCGGTGTTAGCACTATCGAAGAGCTCGATGGGGCTGTCTTCTGCCTTTCTCCCGGCACTACCTCCGAGCAAAATCTTGAGGATTACTTTGGTCGTCGCGACATGAGTTATAGCTCTGTGGTGATCGAGAAGAGCACTGAATTGTATAACGCCTTTCAGCATGGCCGCTGTGATGCCATCACCAACGATATGAGTGGCCTTGCGTCAAGGCGAACACAGTTTGCTGATCCAGATGCCTTTACCCTTCTACCCGAAACCATCTCAAAGGAGCCTTTGGGTGCTTATGTCCCTCAGGGTGATGCTCAATGGCGCGATATTGTTACCTGGACAGCCTTCGCATTGATGAATGCTGAAGAGCTCGACGTGACGTCAGAGAATGTCGAAGAAATGCGCAATAATTCTGACAACCCCAACGTTGCGCGGCTGCTTGGCAGCGATGGTCATATTGGAGAGAAGTTCGGGCTGGATGATGCATGGGCATACCAGGCCATCAAACAGGTCGGGAACTATGAAGAGATCTTCAATCGCAATGTCGGTCCCGATACTCCACTGAATTTCGAGCGCGGGCTTAATCGTCTGTGGAGCGATGATGGCATCCTCTACGCTGCTCCCGTTCGATAACTCTGTGCCTACTTAGTAGGCATTGACTGACTGGGGCGTTCGAACAATAAGGCTATCAGGCCGCCCTTGTCTTGCCTCTCATGTCTCAACTGCTATTTCGTCATCACACGGCCTAATAACAGGTAACACTTATGTGGACCAAGATTGTTCATAACGCCCGCGTACTCAGCGCATTACAGCAGTGTATTGTGTTAGCCGTTGTTGCTGTTGCTTTCTATGTGCTGATCACTAATGCCAGTGCGAATATTGATGCTTTAGGCATCGCCTCGGGATTCGGTTTTCTTCAAGAGCGGGCTGGCTATGCGATTAGCTTCCAACTGATTGACTATAGCCCGAATGATACCTATTTGCGTGCTTATGCAGTAGGGCTTCTCAACACATTACTTGTTTCAGTATTGAGTATTGTTTTCGCGACGATTATTGGTGTCTTCCTTGGTGTATGCCGCGTTTCTGAAAATTGGCTGCTTGGGCGTCTTAGTCACCTAGCAGTTGAGTTCCTCAGAAACGTGCCACTCATTGTGCATTTGATTTGGTGGTACGGGCTTATGCTGGCCCTCCCTAATGTTCGCCAAGCGATCTCTTTTCAGGATGGTGCCTTTCTTAGCAACCGTGGGTTGACCGTTGCATGGGCATCCGATGGTTCTTTAGTCGGCTGGGGAGTCGTGTCTATCATCGGAGGCGCTGTCCTCGGTTACGCACTGATTGCACGTTATCGAGCAGGTTTACAATGGAAGGGATTTGGCCCTCCAGTGTGGCCAGCGATATTGGCCGGTGCCATCGCAGTTCCGATACTCGTATACCTCTTTACTGGTAGTTCCTGGCAATGGGATGTGCCGGTTGCGCGAGGTTTTGGCTTTGCAGGTGGGGTCAACTTACCACCCGAGCTACTGGCTCTTTGGTTAGCGCTCTCCTTTTATAGCGCGAGCTATATTGCCGAGATCGTGCGGGGCTCGATTCAGTCTGTTTCACGCGGCCAGTACGAAGCAGCCAGCGCCTTAGGCTTCTCTGAAATGCCTACCATGCTGCGTCTGATCGTACCCCAAGCAATTTACCCAATGGTTCCCCAAGTCACCAGCACCTATCTCAATATCATTAAGAATTCTTCTTTGGGCGTGGTCGTAGGCTACATGGAGTTAGTGTCTGCCACGGGAGGCACAACGCTTAACCAAACTGGCCAGGCGATCGAATGCATTGCCTTAGTGATGGCTACCTACTGCGCTATTAGCCTCATTACATCGCTGCTGATGAATATTTACAACTACCGCATCAGCCTGCGCACCCACGGTTAAGGAGCGATGATGACCGTATCAGCTACACAAAGTCATAGCGGTGTACAAGTACCACCTCACCATCCTTTGGGGCATCAAGTGACTCGATGGATCAAGACGCAACTCTTCCCTACTCCATTTCAGTCTTGTTTGAGCCTGATCACATTGGCGCTATTGGTATGGTTCACTCCGCTCGCACTGGATTGGTTGCTGTTCTCCGCTACCTTTGTTGGCGACAGCAAGGCCGATTGTGTCGGTGGCGGAGCCTGCTGGCTACCAGTGACACAACGTATCGAGCTATTTGTCTATGGGTTTTATCCTGATACCGAAATTTGGCGCGTCAATATCGCGTTCGGTCTAGCAGCGGCAATCTTGCCTTTGCTGTATATCAAGCAAATTGATCGCCGCTGGGTGTTGGGATACCTAATCGTTCTTCCGTTTTTGATGTGGTGGCTTCTAAAGGGTGGTATTGGCCTGCCCGAGGTCTCCTCAACGAAATTTGCAGGGATTCTGGTTACCGTATTTCTTGGCGTAATCGGCATGCTATTCGCTCTGCCGATGGGGATTCTGCTTGCCCTCGGTCGACGCTCTAATAAGCCGGTGATCAAACTACTTTCAGTACTTTATATCGAGCTCGTGCGCTCGGTACCGGTGATCACGCTGCTGTTTATGGCGTCGCTCATGATCCAACTGCTATTCCCCGAAGGGATGACCATCGACATTTTCCTGCGCGTGCTGATCGTGTTGATTATGTTCACTGCGGCCTATATGGCAGAAACCATTCGTGGCGGCCTGCAGGGCATGCCAAGTGGGCAATATGAAGCCGCAAAAGCCCTGGGTTTTTCCTATTGGAAAACGATGGGGCTGATCATTCTGCCGCAGGTCTTACGTAACACCATACCTCCATTGCTTACCCAGTTCATTGGTCTCTTCAAAGAAACCACCCTCGTCGTGGTGGTCGGCGTGCTTGATGTCGTCGGTATCGCGATGAGTACCACAGCAGCTCCTGAATGGCTCGGACTCGAGCATGAGGTCTACCTCTTCCTAGCCTTATTCTTTTTTACGATCTGCTTCACGTTGTCTCGCTACGCGCGACATTTGGAAAAACAAATGGAAAAGAGTCGCTCATGAGTACTGCATCCCAATTCAGCAGCACAGTATCAGCTAACCACGACACTACTGCGATTAGCATCGACAATCTCAACAAGTGGTATGGCGACTTCCACGCGCTAAAAAACATCTCTCTCAAGGTAACCAGTGGCGAGCGTATTGTGGTTTGTGGGCCTTCGGGGTCTGGAAAATCAACGTTGATTCGCTGCGTCAATCAGTTGGAACGGCATCAGCAAGGGTCTCTGACCGTGCTAGGAGAAACGCTGGATGAAAACCGTAAGCGCCTGCAACGGATCCGGCGCAACGTCGGGATGTGTTTTCAGCATTTCAATCTTTTTCCCCACTTGAGCGTACTCAAGAATTGTACGCTGCCTCAAACTGCGAATTTGAGGGTTCCCCAGGCGGAGGCGATTGAGTATGCGCTGTCTCTTCTGGATCGTGTTCAGATGCGAGAGCACGCCAATAAATATCCTGGCCAACTCTCAGGTGGCCAGCAGCAGCGTATCGCTATAGCTCGAGCATTGTGTATGCGGCCAAAAATAATGCTCTTTGACGAACCTACTTCGGCACTAGATCCCGAAATGATTGCTGAAGTACTGGAGGTAATGGTGGATCTTGCCAATGATGGCATGACCATGCTGTGCGTCACTCATGAAATGGGGTTCGCGCGGCGCGTCGCCGACCGTGTTGTCTTTATGGATCAGGGCGAAATCGTTGAAGAAGCTCCACCGCAGCAGTTCTTTGATACCCCTCAGTCAGCCCGTACCAAGCGATTCCTGACACAGATTCTCGACCATGGAGTAACTGCTGCATGAATAAGCCCCCTATCGCCATTGCGATTCACGGTGGCGCCGGTGTGCTAACCCCCGGCTTGTTGTCGCCTCAGGATGAGGACGCGATTCATGAGGCCTTGCGCCAAGCTATTGATGCTGGCCACCGGATACTGGCAGCAGGTGGCACCAGTCTGGATGCAGTTGAGGCCTGTGTCGTGTCGCTAGAAGAGTGTTCCTGGTTCAACGCAGGCAAAGGTGCTGTGTTCACTGCAGACGGCATTCATGAAATGGATGCTGCTATAATGAACGGAGCTGATCGGAGTGCAGGTGCCATTGCGGGTGCTCATTATGTCCGTAATCCGATCCGTGGAGCTCGTGCTGTTATGGAGCACAGTGATCATGTCATGTTGGCTGGAGAAGGCGCCGATCGTTTCTTGCGTGAGCAGAATCAGCCTCAAGTAGCCAATGATTGGTTTGATACCGAGCTACGCCGTCGTCAATGGCAGGGCAACCGCTCTAGCTCAACAGCCCCCAGTCTCGAACCAAGCCACGCTGATCACCATATTGAAGAAACTGCGGTAAATGATAACTCGGGACATAAATTTGGCACCGTAGGGGCTGTTGCTCTTGATAGCCATGGTCATGTCGCAGCCGCCACATCGACCGGCGGCATCACTAATAAACGTTACTCACGTATAGGCGACACGCCGATTATTGGCGCGGGCACTTGGGCAGACGACCGTAGTGCAGCGATATCGGCGACAGGGCACGGTGAATACTTCATGCGTGCTGTAGTAGGGCATGACATAGCCGCCCGCATGCGCTTTGCTGGCCGCGATCTTCATAGGGCCTGTGACGAAGTCGTCCATCAGGAGCTAAAAACGTTAGGAGGACAGGGTGGCGTTATCGCCGTGTCACCGAATGGAAAAACCCAGTTGAGCTTCAATACACCTGGCATGTATCGGGCGTGGAGGGATGATTACGGTCAGCTTCACACTGCGATTTATGCAGAAGACGACCGAGTGCATGGCTAATCGGATATTAAGGGAAAAAGAGGTTGGGAAGCCAATGGCTTCCTACCATCTTGGCTATAATCTGGAACTCAATCAATAAGTGAAGCACCTACGGTGTTCGTTCCTCAGTCCTTTGCTCCGTCATTCTTCTCCAGCAACGATAGACATTGGTTTAAGCGATTATCCGGGCTTCAAAAGCCTCCGGGCTGATCATCTCTGCCGCCGTTGCTTGTTGTAGTCGATTTCCTTCGGTGGTTCATCACCCGCTAACGGCTGCGCCTTTTGATCTGATACATATGGCTGTCAGCACGGCTCAGCAGGGTATCGGCGTCTTCCCCGTCGGCGGGATAGCAGGCCACGCCGATGCTGCAGGATGGCATTTTGACCTCGCCGAATTCAGCGCCTAGTGGCTCGTTCATGACCGTGAGAATCTGTTCCACCTTTTCTGTCACAGCGTGCGCTGACTTGATGTCCGTTAACAGCACCGTGAATTCATCACCGCCCATGCGGGCCACCGTGTCCGTCTCGCGTACACAGCCTTCCAATCGTCTTGCTACCGTGCAGAGCACCCGGTCACCCGCCGCATGTCCATGAATATCGTTGATGCTTTTGAAGTCGTTAATATCCAGAAATAGCAATGCCAGGTTGTTCTGATAGCGATGGGCCATGCTCAGGCCCAAGGTAAGGCGGTCATAGAAGAGCGCTCGGTTGGTCAACTTTGTCAGTGGATCATGGTGGGCGAGGTAGCGTAACTCTTCCTCGGCCTGCATAAGCGCTGTGACGTTGCGCGCTACACCGACCCGCACTTCCTCTGCTTCGTACCAGCGGGCAGACCACAGGATATGCACGATACCGCCGTCTTTGCGGATATAGCGGTTGCGGTAATCAATATGGGGCTTACCGCTCATCACACGAACAATGGAGTCCCGCGTTGCGGCTAAATCGTCAGGGTGCATGTAGTTCGTGATTAGAGTGCCGATCAACTCTTGAGGAAGGTAACCGAGCAGCGACTCACAGGCATCACTCACGAAGACGATCTGGTTGTCTTTATCGACCACGAAGACGGTGTCCAGCATCAGGTGAATCAGTTTGGGGTAAAGGGCTTGCAGGTCAACGGTCATAGACAAGGGATAATCCGGTTAGCGTTCCTCGACTATAGAGCAATCGCGAAGTGGACGATAAAGAATTCTGGAAATTTTGGGGGGAAGGTCACTCCCGTAATGACAAGCGCGTATCGGCCATCGCCAGGGTAGGCTTTGCCCTCCCGGGGCGAGTGCCAACGGACGACATTCAGGGGTTGAAGCTTTAGTTACTAGAGGTTTTATAGTACCGGGAATGAAAAAACTTAACGAGGTTTATATATGGGACATCATCATGATCATCCCCACATTGATCCTGCCTCTGGCGACCGACGTGTCAGTATTTCCATTTGGGCAAATGGCTTATTAACCATCGCCCAGATCGTCGGCGGTATTATGGCGGGCAGCCTCTCGCTGATCGCTGATGCGCTGCATAATTTTTCTGATATGGCGGCGCTTGTTATTGCCTTTGCTGCGCGCAAGATCGCAAGACGGCCCGCCGATGCGCAAATGACCTTCGGCTATGGCCGAATAGAGATAGTGGCAGCACTGATTAACTACACTACGCTCATTCTCGTTGGCCTCTATCTGATTTACGAAGGCGCCATGCGCATGATTGAACCGCCAGAGATCCAGGGTTGGTTGGTCGTTATCATCGGTGGCGTCGCTCTTGTTGTCGATGCCCTCACCGCCATGCTTACTTGGTCAATGCAAAAAGGTAGCGTCAATATTCGCGCCCTTTTTCTGCATAACCTGTCTGATGCGTTCGCCTCCATCGCTGTGATTATCGGCGGTTCATTAATTCTGCTCTACGACATGCGCTGGGTAGACCCTGCGATTACGATAGGTATTGCGCTGTATATCCTTTACCTCGCCTTTTCGGAGATTGGGGGGCCTATCCGCACACTGATGCTGGGCTCTCCCCCAGATATTAACGGTCAACTCGTCATTGAAGCCGTGCGTGGTGTCGAAAGTGTCCACGATATTCATCATGTGCACCTATGGCAGATGCAGGAAAACATGGCCGCCCTTGACTGCCACGTGGTCATTACGGAAGCAGGCTGGCAGCAGCTTGAGGCAATTAAGACAGAGATCAAAGAGCAGTTAAAAACGCGCTTCAACATTGTCCATTCCAGCTTAGAGTTTGAGCATATTGATCACGCACATCAGGATGCCAACCTCTATGGGCATGAGTAATACACGCTCACGCTGGTATACATAGGCAGTCATTTAGCTTGGTTTGTGCAATCAAATCTTGGCCTAATTTGCCAAATAGTCACTGAAATCGAGAGAGAAAAATGTTCAAAAAAGCGACTTTAATGCTTGCGGGTACGTTGATGCTGACAGCTGCCATCGTGGTGGTATTGAAACCTGCACTATTGGACATGCAAGCTGAGGCGGCGAGTGAGGATGCTGGACAGGCCGAGAGCTCCTTGGTGCGTTCACACTCACCGATCCTGGGGCCGCAAGAGGCACCTATAACCATTGTGGAATTTTTCGACCCGGCCTGCGAAGCCTGCCGTGCTTTCTATCCTCTCACCAAAAGTATTCTGGAAACCTATCCTGAGCAAGTGCAGCTAATCGTGCGCTACACACCTTTCCACGGTGAGGTTTCTGATACGGCCATACGCGTGCTGGAAGTCGCTCGACACCAGGACGTATTCGAACCGGTACTCGAAGCTCTGCTCTCTCGTCAGGATCAATGGGCATCTCATGGCCGTTTCGATGAATCAGCTATCTTGGAGATTGCCAGCCAAGCCGGTCTTGACCGAGCTGCCGCTGAGGAGCAACTCAACTCAGCTGAGGTGCAAGCGGTGATTGACCAAGACATGGCAGACGTCAAAACGAATCAGATTCGCCAGACGCCAACCTTTTTTGTCAACGGTGAGCTGCTAGAACCCTTTGGTATGCAGGAGCTGATTGATGTCGTAAAGAGTGAAATCGAGGAGATATCTGAAGAGGAAAAATCCCAATGAATCAGCGCTGGTTGCTGATGGGGCTTATGAGTTTAAGCCCCGCGCTGGTCGAGGGCGGTTGGCGAGAGCACCTATTTTTGGGGTAAACGCGGCCAAATTGACTGCCCAATCGGCGTTGTATTCGCCACAAGACAATAAGGCAAATCATTCAACTTTCATTTTACTGACATCGCCTCGTCACTTAATACCCGCAATCTGCTTAATGTTGGATCGTCTTCCTCCTTACGAAACAACGTCGAAAGAACGATCGAACGGCTTCAGCTTTGGCGTCATAGGCGCATCATTCGAACGACATCTCTCTGGATTAAGGAGCAGTAAAATGGCCGATACTCCCTCAGTAGACAATGCGGGTGGCGGTGCTGATTCCGCAATCGCCGACATGAAAGCAGTGTTCGATCAGGCGATCGAGAAGTCCGCAGAAATCACCAAAGTCACGACAGAGAAGAAAACCGAGCTCGACGCTACCAAGCAGCGTCCGCAAAACTGATGCTCGGAAGTCGCGGGCGGCGTCAGCCGCTCGCGGCCTTGTTGTCGTTTCCTGTCCACGCATTCCTGGACGGTAGAGATTTCAAAACCTCGCCCGGATGAATGCCCCTGTATCGAGACATTCGACGGAAGAGCTCCTCCAAGCTTCGTACGACACGGCGAGTTAAGTATATGACTTTATTCACCTCAGCTTCAGCGTCGGTACGCGAAGCCGTTACGACGCTCAAGGTTATCGCAGGCTTGCATCGTGGTGCCTCCATTACGCTCACTGAGCCGGTCTGCTGTATCGGTAGCGACGATTCTACTGATGTCATGCTCGGCGATCCGGGCACTGCACCACACCATATTGTGTTGAGATTCTATGGTCGTTATATCGCTATCGAGGCGCTTGGTGGCGACATCACCATTAATGGTCGTAGTGTCAGCCAGGGCACTGGTTTGCGCTGTGAATTGCCAGCGAAGCTCCATTTCAACGACGTGGCACTCGAGCTTTCACGCCCCCCAGCGCCTGCCATATTCCCTGGGCTGCCGACAGTTCCTGTGCGTTGGCGTAAGTGGCTAAATCGCAGTGCCACGCTTGCCGCACTAGTCGTAACGCTGGGAGTACTGGCTTTCTATGAGTTCATCGATGTCAACCAAGCCGACGCCAACATTGGCTATCATCCAGTCACGGCAACGCTCGATGAGCAGCCCCTGGTGAACACTGGCCAGAACACATCCCAATTGATGGCCGATGCTCGTCCGAGTCCGGTTCAAGCATTGCGCCAGCAACTGGCGGATGCCGGGCTCGCATCGCTTGAGGTCACCGACAGTGGTGACTATATCAGCGTCTCCGGTCACTACGACCCCGACCAGGTGGGCGCTTGGAATGCCACACAGCGTTGGTTCGACCAACATTACGGCAGCCATAATGTATTGCTGAATGAAGTCAAACAGCGCGAGGCCCCGGTTCGACCCGACCTGCAGTTGCAGGCCGTATGGTTAGGCAAGAACCCGTACGTGATCGACGCTCGTGGACAGCGCCTCTATCCAGGCGCGTCGCTGTCGTCTGGCTGGGTTATTTCCGCTATCGAAACGGATCGAGTGCTGTTGAGCCGTGGCGATGACCAGTTCGCCCTGACACTATAATCCGGCGTATATCGCTATGAAGATCACTGATCGTCTTGTTCCAAGGGATCGTTATCACGTCGCTGGCATTGATCCCGTCAAGCCTAGCGTCGTTGAGAAACCGCCGCAGCAGGACGATACGTTCACACACGCTGCCAGCGAAGCCCGGCAACGTGGCTCAAACCGCCCGGCGTGGACTGAGCGCCTCGAAGCACTCGCACGCCCGGAGGCCATTGATCCTGCCAGCTACGCTAACCTTCGCAGCATCGAGCTGCTCCAACACGTAGCTGACAACGTTCTACCTTCGCTGGACGCCGATGATGAGATCATGGCGTTGGCGAAGGAGGTGATCGGTGAAGAGATTGATTGGCGCCAGGCATGGGAAGGGCGGATGAGTGAAGCAAGCGCGCTGCCGCTGGACAACATCGCCGATCAGGAGAGCGTGCCATGAGCGATACCGCTGATCGCGATGCCGTCGACCTACTGCATTTGATGGGACACCTCTATCTCAAAAGTGGTCAGGTACAGCGCGGGTTGATATTGCTGCTTATCGCGACACGCATGGCACCGAATCACACCGGCGTGCTGCAGGCGCTGTGCCAGGGGTTCCTTGCCAGCGGCAACGGTCAGCGTGCGCTCAATGTGCTCGACCGGCTCGAGGCCGCCGGTGAACAGGATGACGCCATGCAATTCTTGCGTAGCCGCGCCCACTGGATTAACGGCGAACGTGATACCGCTCGTCGCCTATGGCGAGAGTATCTCGAGCGGCGGCGTCACCCGGAATCCCGGCAGGGAGAGCCCGTTACATGAATAAGCTCCTCGGCCGTCTCAATACCCTGGCTCGTCAGGCGTCCCAGCGCAGTGACGTGATCATCGCCGTTTTCATGGTGCTTGCAGTAGTGATGATGATCATCCCGCTGCCGACGGCAATGGTCGACACCCTGATTGGTATCAATATCGGTTTCAGCCTTCTGATTCTAGTGGTGGCGTTCTATATCTCGCATCCGGTGGAATTCTCCTCGCTGCCGCCGATCATTCTGCTTGCCACACTGTTCCGGTTGGCGCTGTCGATCTCTACTACCCGACTGATTCTACTAGAGGGTGACGCCGGCCAGATCGTTTCCGCCTTTGGCAATTTCGTTATCGCCGGCGAAGTGGTCATCGGCATGGTGGTCTTCCTGATCATTACGGTGGCCCAGTTTCTGGTGATTACCAAGGGCTCGGAGCGCGTAGCGGAAGTGGCGGCGCGTTTTACTCTTGATGCCATGCCCGGCAAGCAGATGAGCATCGACAACGACATGAGAAACGGCGACATCGAACCCGCTGAAGCCCGTCGCAGACGCTCGCTGCTGGAGAGCGAGAGCCAGCTCTACGGTGCCATGGATGGGGCGATGAAGTTTGTTAAGGGCGATGCCATTGCTGGTTTGGTGATTCTGTTCGTCAATCTTATCGGTGGGCTGTCGATCGGCATGCTCAAGCACGACATGCCCTTCGGCACGGCGGTGGAAACCTATTCGCTGTTGACCGTCGGCGACGGCCTGATCGCACTGATCCCTGCATTACTGATTTCGGTTGGCGCGGGTACCGTGGTGACCCGCGTTAGCTCCGATAACGCCAGCGATTTGGGCAGTGAGATTGTCGGCCAGCTTGGCAGCAACGCCAAGGCACTTGGTTTGACGTCGGCGGTGCTGTTCTGCGCGGCCTTCGTACCGGGTTTCCCATCGACCGTCTTTCTGACGTTGTCAGCACTGCTGGGCTTAGCTGCCTTTTTCCTGCATCGCCGTCGCCAGACGGCTGATGCCGATACTGTGCAATCGACAGAGGCCGAGGTTATCACAGCGCCCCTCGCCACTGAGACCGACGCCGTGAACGAGGCAGCACCGCCCGATACCGCCGATGACGACCCACGCCAGTACCGCGTTATGCTCTGCCTGGCTGCGGGGCTTGTGGATAAGTTATCACTCGACAGGCTGCGTGAAAGTGTTCAGGCCACCCGCGAAGGCGTTGAACGCGATTTGGGAATCGCCATTCCACAGGTCGGACTACGCCTGGAACCCGCCTTCAGCGACCAGCGCTTCGCCATTGAGCTGGATGAAGTGCCGGTGCTCAACGGTGAACTACCAGACTCTTCAGTACTGCTCGACGACGATGCCGATGTTTTGGAATTGCTTGAGTTGACCGCCTTCACGCAACCAGCGCTCGTTGGCCGCGGCAGTTGGCAATGGCTTCCTGATGAGGCGACTTCAGAGCTGACGGAAGCCGGGATTCGCTATCGCACGCTGGATCAGGTGCTGGAGCGCTGTCTTGAGCGCACTCTAACGCGTTACGCCGGCGAGTTCGTTGGGATTCAAGAGGCGCGTGCCCTGCTTTACAAGCTGGAAACACACTATGCCGAGCTGGTGACCGAGGCCGTTCGCGTGGTATCGCTACAGAAAATTGCCGATATTTTACGTCGCCTGGTCAGTGAGGGCGTTCCGGTACGCGCAATGCGCACTATTCTCGAAGCCATAGTGACCTGGGGGCCGCAAGAGTCGAGCAGCGCTCGGCTGAGCGACCGGATACGCATTGCCATGGCGCGGCAGATCAGTCACCGCCATGCCCGCAGCGACCGGGTTCTGCCTGCCTGGATCGCGACCCGGCCATTGGAAGAGGCCCTGCGTACCGCCCAGCGAAATAGTGAGAACCAGCCCGTCCGTAGCGGCATGCCGGCACCGCTTTCGCGGGCCTTGAACGGCTGGTTCCAGCAGCAGCTTGAGGTGCTCGATAGCGACCTTCAGCCAGTGGTAGTAGCGGCAAGCGACGTGCGTGCCGCGCTGCAGCAGTGGCTAAAGCAGCACGATATCGATCTTCCGGTCATGGCCTGGCAGGAGATCGCACCGGAATTCAGCCTGCAAGCAATTGCTCAGATACGCCTGCCCAAACCGGTTCCACGCCGGGAAACGGAAACAACCGCCAAGTTGTAACACGCTTGCGAAACAATGGCGCCGTGCGTCGATGATTCAGCACCCATGCAAATCGCTACAACAGGGATGAAGAACAACCGTGATCAGCATAAAACCCGCCGATAGAAACCCTCCCCAGGCTGTCCGGAATTCGACGCTTTGGGTATGGGCGTTACTGCTGTGGTTCGCGGTAATTACTGCCAGCGCTGATGTTTCCGTGGACGCTTCCGGAGGTGCGATGACGCTGGAGACCGGGCAGGGGCGTATCCTGCGCTTCGACCAGGACGTTGCGTCGGTGTTCGTCGCTAACCCTGAAGTTGCCGATGTGCAGGTGGTTTCTTCCGGCGTCATCTATCTCTTCGGCAAACAGGCCGGTGACACCAACCTTATCGCGCTGGGGGCCGACGAGCAGAGCCAAGCCTCGTTGCGGCTGCAGATTCGCGACGATAGTGCGTTGGCTTCTCAGGCGCTACGGGATATCGACGGTGACAGCCAGATCCACTTGCGTATGGCGGGCAACCAACTGGTGGCCGAGGGCAGCAGCCCCACGGTCGAGAGCGCCATGGCCACGCAATCGACCCTTGATGCCCAGGCGCCGGCCGGCGGTAGCATCAATCGCTCGACTTACGACGGCGCCACTCAGATCAACATTCGGGTGCGCTTCGCCGAAGTCGCCCGGGATGAACTGCTCAGCTATGGAATCAGTTGGAATACGCTGATCAACAACGGCTCGTTCTCTTTCGGTGTGCTCACCAGCAATATCGCCCCCAGTCCCATCGGTGGGGGTACCGATAGCATCGACGGTTTACTCCAGGCGCTACAGCAGAACAATCTGCTGCAGATCCTCGCCGAACCCAACATCACCACCGTCTCAGGGCAGACGGCGAGCTTCCTTGCTGGCGGCGAGATTCCTATACCGGTACCGGTTAACAGCGAACTGGTGGGTATCGAGTACAAACAGTTCGGTGTCTCGCTGCTGAGCACGCCAACGCTACTGCCTAACGGCCGCATCTCGATGGAAGTCCGCCCCGAAGTCAGCAGCATTGCCAGCGATAGTGTCCGTATTGGTGGCTATGACGTTCCGTCGCTTCAAGTTCGGCGCGCCGATACCGTAGTCGAGGTGGGTAGCGGGCAGACCTTTGCTATCGCCGGCCTGTTTCAACGCCAGGCGAGCAACCAGATCGAACGAATCCCGCTCCTCGGTGATATGCCGATTCTGGGCAATCTATTTCGATCACGACGTTTTCAGCGTAACGAGACCGAGCTGGTCATCCTGATCACCCCCTATCTGGTGGCGCCATCCTCCGCGCCGGTACCCAGAATGCCGCTGGATCGGGCACAGGTCAGCCGTAATCCCCAACTCGAAGATGACCCATTCGGATTCTATCTGCAATGAGTAGAGGCAACGTTTGCATGTCGCAGCTATTTACCTATTGGACGCGTACGGCTTCACGCCTTGGGCTCTGTTTGGTGGCGTTGCTGCTGGCCGGCTGCCAGTCCTCGATGGGGCCGATGGGCTGGGATACCGGGTACCGTCAAGTGACGACTGCCGCGGCGACTAACGCCCCCCATGAAGCAACGATCATGCCGCGTCTCTGCCAGGCTGGGCCTGACGATGCAGAGCGAGTCGGGCTGCCACCCGGCTGCGCCAACGACTTCAATCTGCAGCAGATGATCGTTGAGCCACAAGATTTGGTAAGGGGAAGAGCAATGGGGCCCGCCATGGGCGCGCCGGTAGCAGATGCCGCGAATGAGTATCTAAACGGCCGCGAACGTGCCAACCAGCGTCGTTCGCTATTGGAGCAGGAAGCGCGCAATGCCATGGGCACCAACGCCACTACCAGTGATCTGTGACGGTATTAGTTAGAGGCTGATGCCAACCCGAGTGCCCGGGCGCGAGCGGCGGCATCGGGCAGCGTTGCTATGTGCTCGGCACTGGCTATCAGGGAAAGGCGGTTGGCCGCTGATAGGTCGGGGATATCGACTTGCTGTGCCTCATCGCTACGCCCGGCCAGTACCAGCACAAGAATCAGGTTGCGGAAATGGCGTTCCTCTGCCAGCGGGGAGTCCGTAATGCGCTGCATGTTCGCGATGGCCTGGGTATTTTCGCCGGCTAACGCTTCAGCTAGCGCCAGGTTGGCCTGAGCGTCGAGATCACGCGGCTCGAGCGCTACGGCGTTAGCAAACGCACTGGCCGCTCGGGCGGGCTGACCGGCCAGCGCTTGGGCGGCGCCAAGACGGCTCCAGGCTGCCACGCTGTCCAATTCGGGCGCCGCCAGGGAAAGGTTGCGCAGGGCGCTTTCCGGTTGACCTAGGCGCAGTTGGGCCGTCCCGAGGCCGAGTAATGCTGGCGCGAAGTGGATGTCTTCGGCAAGCGCGGCACGAAACGCCTCAGCGGCTGCCTGGGGCTCGCCACTGGCAAGCAGTGCATTGCCCAGGTGAACCTGAATATCTGCGGAGGGGCCGTTCTGCTCCAGGGCGCGCTCGTACATCGCGGCGGCGGTCGCATGGTCGCCTTGCTGATCGACATCTTTGGCCAAGTTTAGCAGGCGACCTTCATCGATCTCGACAGGCGTCGCAGCGCAGGCTGACAGTAGCAGGCTCAGTATCAGGCTTGGCCCGGCGACGAACGCAGGTCGGCTCATGCTGGGCAAAAACGTACAAAATTCCTTCATCCGTGACTCAGTCCAGAGGGTTAGGAAATGAAAATCAGTGTACCGGAGAAACCAGGCTTGGGGCAGCAGGGATATGGATGAAGCGTGATGCGTGTTTACCCCAGAAGGGCAAAAACTCAAAAAGACAGATTGCCCGTCACTCAACTGTCATCGGGGGGTGGGTAGGATGATGGCAGATAGGTGGAAGCACCCCTGGCTGGACCATCTTGTGATGCTGGTGCTCGGTTGTTGTTTGCCAGACAGCCCCACGCTGGCCGCCGAGGCGCCTTGGGCGGATCGTGAATATCGCTACATTGTGATTGAACAAAGCGTGCGTGATGTGTTGCAGGAGTTTGGTCGCAACCTGTCCCTGCCCGTTGAGGTCAGCGACGCGGTGGATGGTGAGGTGCGTGGTGATATCCGCGCCAGCACCGCTGGCGAGTTCCTCGAACAGGTCTGCGAATCCAATGGCCTGGGATGGTTTTACGATGGCTACGTACTGCATGTCGCCGCCCGACAGGAGCTGAGCCGCCGGAGGTTTGAACTCACGGATGTCGATGTACCACGCCTGCGCGCGGAGATTACCCAGGCACAGGTCGGCAAGCCGTTGAGCGCAATGATTAATGCAGAGCACGACAGTCTTGAAGTGATGGGGCCACCCGCCTGGATAGCGGACATAGCCCAACGGGTCGACGCGTTGCGCCAGCCGAGTGCGCCGTCGATCCCCGCTGAAGTTAAGGTCTTTCGAGGCAGTGTGGCCCAGCCGCCTGGCTCGTGAGTGAGCAAGCGATGAAACCCACAGGAGGCAGTCCATGGCTATCGATCCCGTCAGCAGTAGTAACCCGGCAACAGAGTCACTCCCCGATTCCCAGGCCTTCGACGACGCCGTCGATAACGCGAAGCTGCAGGAAACAATGGTCGAGGGAATGGTCAAGGTCGGCGGGCAGATGATTCTGATGCCGATGATGAACAATATTCTCAAGGAAGCACAGTCCGACGAGTAATGACGAGGGCGCGACCCCAACCGCGGTGTTCGCGCCTTTCTCATTCTATGCGACGGGCTCTGTTCTGTAAGGAACTATTGCGACGAGGTGAATGATGACTCCCGTGACACCACCGGGCAGCGGTGCGCTCACCCCGACACCCATGCCAGAGGTTAGCGCCAATACGTTGGCATCGCAGAATCTTTTCGAACATATGACACAGCAAGCCGGTTCATCTTTGTCGGGGGCCAGCCCCAGTGAGCTGGGCTCAAGTCTGCTCAACAACCTTGATGGCTTTATTGACCGAGTCAATAACTTCGCTCAGCAGGCTAAGACTCCCGATGTGCAAACACCTGATCGTTTAGCTCAGGTGATGCCCCAGAGCGTGCCCGACGCTGGCGACACGCCACCCGCCTTGGGGGATGACAAGCTGGCGCAAGTCGTCGAATCGCTGGGGCGTGTTTTTGATCACTCCATCGAAACCACCATGATCGTTCGCGGCGCCACTCAGGTTTCGGGGTCGGCGAATACCTTGCTAAAAGGCCAATGACACTTGCACTTTAATAAACAATTCGACGGCAAGCAGCAAGTGTCACAACGCAGGTGGCGTAACGCCCTGCGGGGCATGGTGTTTCTGGTAATGGCGCTGCTGCTTCAGGCCTGCGACACCGATCTCTACACTAACCTCGACGAGCGCGAGGCGAATATCATCGTGGCAACGCTGGCCCGCAACGGCATACCTGCCGCACGTCAGGCACAGGACGAAGGCCAAATGACCGTCACGGTCAGTGAGGAGCGCTTCGCCGAGGCGGTAGAGATACTCGATCGTGCTGGGCTGCCGGAACAGAAATTCGCCAACATGGGGGATATCTTTCAGGGCAATGGGCTGGTGTCGTCTCCCGTGCAGGAACGCGCTCAGATGATCTTTGCGTTGAGTCAGGAGCTCTCGCACACCGTGTCTCAGATCGACGGCGTACTCTCGGCGCGGGTTCATGTTGTGCTGCCGGACAATGATTTGCTACAGCAGAACAGTACGCCGTCTTCGGCTTCGGTCTTCGTTCGCTACATTCCATCGCTTGAGATCGCCCCACTGATTCCACAGATCAAGACGCTGGTAGCCAATGGTATTGCTGGCCTCTCCTACGACAAGGTCTCGGTGGTGCCTGTTGTCTCTGCTATTCCCGAGGAAATGGACACGCTGCCGCAGCCGATGATGGGCTCATTTCTGGGTGTCGCGATGCCAGCGTCCAGCGTTTCCCGTATCGGCTGGATCATCGGTCTGCTGAGCGTTGCGGTGATCGGGCTTGCCGGTGCGGTGTGTTGGTTGGTCTGGCGTCAGCGTCGCCAGCGTCCCTATTCATTGACGACAGCGCCATGAATAGTGCCTCTAAACGCGCTAGCGAATCGACCGCACCGGTCTCTGGTATCGAGACGGATATCGAGCCTGCTATCGAACCACCGGTACGAGTTGCTCTCGACCACTGGGTTGACTGCCTGGACGGCATTGCCGCCGACGCGATGCTGCGCCGTTGGTGCACTCAGCCGCGCTTTCGCCAGCGCTTGCTTGCCCGCCTGCAGCGCCGTCATCAACTCACCTCTATCGCGGAACAGCCGCTAATGGATGCCGCCGACCAGGCGCTATGTCAGCTGGACAGCGATGATTTTACCGCCTGCGCCCGTGCCGCTGGAGTGATCATTCACGCCAATGCCTTTGTGCGCGAAATTCATGCGCCGCGAGTTGCGGCACTCAAACAGTGTTTCGGCGCTGAGCTCTATTCCCTGGCGCTTACCCATCGTGACCACGCCAGTACCGAAGCCTGCGCTGAGGATGATCTCGACGCGCTGGAGGCCGCTGTCGAGCACGATGGTCGACGCTGCTTGGAGCGATGGTGGCAAGCGCAAACGGTGGCGTTGCGTGCCTGGCTACGGCTGGGGTGGGCTGGCCAGTTTGAGGAGCCTGAAACGATCGCAGCAGATACCGCAGCTGTTGATATTGCCCGCTTGGCCGCTACACACGGCCTCTTCCAAGCCGACGATAAAGAGCGAGCAGGGATATGAATTCACTGCCACCACGCCCCGGGAAGATCATCCTGCGCGCAGAGGAGGCCAACGCTTGGGTCGATGGCTACGCTTTTCTCGAGCGGGCGCGTCAGCGAGCCGATGATAAAGAGGCCTTCATTCGTCGCGCCCGCGAAGAGGGCCATGCCGAAGGCTTTGAAGCCGGTCGCCGCGATGGTGAAGCCCGCGCCGCTGAGCTACTGGCCAGCACCCAGCGTGACGTCAAACGTTATCTCGACGGGCTCGGCCCCGAGCTGGCCGAACTGTCGCTGACTCTGATACGGCGTATTCTCGGCGAGTTCGACGATGTAGAACTCATCACTCGCTGCGTACGCCATGCCCTGAGCGAGTGGCGCCATGAACACCTTATCCGTATTCGTGTTGCACCGCCGCTAGAGGCGCGAGTCGCCGAGTCTCTCGCCGCGTATTCGCCTGCGACGGCCGACTATCAGGTCGAGGCCGACGCTCAATTGGCGCCAGGTCAGTGTTTGCTGGTGAGCCCCATCGCGGTTATGGACATCGGCCTGGAAGCGCAGCTCGAGGCACTGCGGCGTGCCTTGCGGGATGATTGGGAGGGTGCATGAGCGCGAATGCGTTCGGGGATCTGCTGCCGCGGCTCGGCGAACGTTTTGCCCTAGCCCAAACTCGCCCCGTCAATGGCCGGGTACGCCGCATTCGCGGTTTGTTGGTTTACGCTAGCCTCGAAGGTGCTGGCATTGGCGAGCTTTGCTACCTGCGCGATCCCGTCAGCGGTCGCCGTGTCGCCGCGGAGGTGATCGGCTTCGAAGAGGAGAACGTCGTGCTCTCGCCGATTGGCGAGCTCCAGGGACTGTCGACCCGCAGTGAAGTAATTGCCACTGGCGGTGCCCAGGGTGTGGCCGTGGGCGATGCTCTGCTCGGTCGCGTCATCAGCCCGCTCGGCGACTGGCTTGATGGTCGCACTGCACCAGCGCCCGGCTCGCTGCGCCATTACCCTGTTCATGCCGAGCCCCCCGCGCCGCTGTCCCGCCAGTTGATCGAGCAACCGCTGGCACTCGGGGTGCGTGCTATCGATGGCCTCAATACCGTTGCCCGCGGCCAGCGCGTCGGGTTATTTGGCGAAGCCGGCGTCGGTAAGTCATCGCTACTTTCGGCCATCGTCCGTGGCAGTAGTGCAGAGATCGTGGTACTGGGGCTGGTGGGCGAGCGCGGCCGGGAAGTCCGCGAGTTGCTTGATGTGCAGCTGGGTGCCGACGCGCGCCAGCGCACGGTATGCGTCGTGTCCACGTCTGATCGACCGGCGATCGAGCGCGCCCGTGCTGCCATGGTGGCGACCAGCGTGGCGGAGTATTTCCGTGATCAGGGGCGCGATGTGCTGTTGTTGGTCGACAGTCTTACCCGCTTCGCCCGCGCCCAGCGCGAGATCGGACTGGCTGCCGGTGAACCGCCGACGCGTCGTGGTTACCCGCCTTCACTGTTTGCGGCGCTGCCCCGTTTACTCGAACGCGCCGGGCCCGGTGGCGCGTCGGGAGGCACCATTACGGCAATCTATACGGTATTGACCGAGGGCGATGGCATGCTGGATCCGGTGGCCGAGGAGGCCCGGGCCATTCTTGACGGTCACATCGTTCTTAGCGCCGATCTCGCCCGCCGTGACCACTTTCCAGCCATTAATATCCTCGCCAGCCGCAGCCGCTTGATGGAAAACGTTGCCAACGCTGAGCATCGCCGTGATGCCGGCAAAATGCGTGAGTTGATGGCGCGTTATCGCGATGTCGAGCTGCTACTGCAAGTGGGCGAGTACCGGGAAGGTAGCGACGCCGCCACGGATGAGGCGATTCATAAACGTGCTGAGATCGAGGCGTTCCTACGCCAATCCCGCGATGACCACAGCACCTTTGAAGACACCTTGAAACAGTTAAGGGAGGCCGTCCAATGACATCGCAACGTCAGCTTGACCGGCTGATGCAGCTTCGGTGCCAGCGTACGCGTCTCGCCGAGGAAGCCCTGGCAGCAGCGCAGCGCCACTGTCGGGAGTTCGAGGTTCACTGCCAGACGCTCGGGCAGGCCCTGGAGCAGCACCAACACCAAGCAGTTCAGCGTGAGCAGGCGCTGTTCGAACAGGGTGAACAACGACCGCTGAACGCCGAGGAACTAGCTGGTTGGCAGCAAACACTTGCCGACGATGCCGCCCACCATGCGGTATTGCTTGAGCAGCATGAAAGCAGCACCCAGTCCCTTCGGGCCGCTGAGCGAGAGCGCGAATACCGCGCTACGGAATGGGCGCACCGGTTACGCGCCCAGCGTGCGCTGGAGCAACTCCAGACTTGTCAGGGGCAGGTGCGGGCGGTCAAGGCCGAGCATCTGGCCGAACGGGAAATGGAAGAGAGCCGGATCGGTCGGGTAGGTGAGGTGTGACTGCCGCGCCGCTGTCCGCGTTGACCCTGTCGCATCATGGTGCCGACACGCTAACCCTGCATAACGCACTGCATCGGTCTCGCCAGCCGCTGACTTTCGGCTGGCATGGGCGTTCTGCCAGCTTGTACCTGATGCCGGAAGCGACGGATGTCACCGCTGAGATGACCGTCGCGGTATGCCTCGGCGACGAGCACCTCACCTTGAGCGCCAGTTGGCGCACATTCGACCATCTCAGTGAGCACCCTGATCGCAGACGTTCTATGGAGGATGTCGATGCGGAGTTGGCCGCGATGTGGCTGGAGGCGGTGTGGTTGGCGTGGCTTGAACCGCTGGAGGCGACCCTGGGTGTCGATATTCGTGTGCAGCCCGCCGACCTGCAAGAGTCACCGGCAAACCCGATCCACATCACCCTGGCCTTCGAGCTCGACGGTGACGTTCAACCGCTGCGTATGGGGCTCTCGGCCACTACCGCCAAACACTTGCTGCCCCTGTTTGATCGCTATTTCCCCACGCAGCCCGCGATGGCGAGCAGCGTCATGGTGCTGCTGAGACTAATGGCCGGAGCCCAGACATTGACCCTGGGGGAGTGGCGCAGCCTTCGCCCAGGCGATGTGGTTATGCTCGAGTCATTCGCCACTAGCGACGATCCCAATGGCGCAACGTTGAACGTTGGCGACCAGTTTAGCGTCAGCGTCAGCTTAAGCGCCGATAGCGTGTGCCTTAAAGGCCCGCTGACCTCTCTTACCTCTTCCCAAGCGTCGAACCCACCATTCGAGAACCTCATGAGCGAACCCCCCGTGGATAACCCAAACCTGGATGATCTGCCCGTCCGCCTGACTTGTGAAATGGGCAAACTGGAGATGTCGCTCGGCGAGCTGCGCGCGTTGGGCGAAGGCAGCGTACTGCCGATGCAGCGTCGACCTGAGCAGGCGGTTGACCTAATCGTCAACGGCCGCTGCATGGGGCATGGCCGCCTGGTGATGATCGGTGACAGCATCGGGGTGCAGATCGAGAGGCTCGCGCTCGATGAAGGACACGCCGGGGATGAGTGAATTTCAGCCCAATTTGATCGCCATCATTATCGTCGTTGCGACCATCGGCCTGGTGCCATTGGCGGTGGTGACCATGACGGGCTTTCTCAAAATTGCCGTGGTGCTGTTCTTGATCCGTAACGCCCTCGGCGTGCAGCAGACGCCGCCTAACCTGGTGCTCTATGGCATTGCCTTGATTCTTACCGTCTACATCACCACGCCGCTGGTCGGCGATATGCTTCATCAGTTCGAGCAGCGACCCGCAGGGATGGGCAGTGTCGAGGAGATCAAACAAACCGGCGAGGCGCTGCGTGGGCCCTTGCAGGATTACCTTTCTCGCTATGCCAGCGAACGCGAGCGGGCTTTTTTCATTGATGCGACCCGTACGCTATGGTCGGAGGAAGCCCGCAGCGACCTTCAGGACGACGACTTAGTGGTGCTTATTCCTGCCTTCGTGAGCTCGGAGTTGACCCGTGCTTTCGAGATCGGTTTTTTGCTCTATATCCCGTTTCTGGTGATCGACTTGATCGTCTCCAATGTGCTGATGGCAATGGGCATGATGATGGTCTCACCCACGTTAATATCAACTCCTCTCAAGATATTTCTGTTCGTTGCCGTGGACGGCTGGTCACGGCTAATGCACGGCTTGATTCTTAGCTATGGTGGAGGCTGAGATGAACGACGATATCTTTCTCTCACTAATGCAGAATGCGCTGTGGACGGCGTTGTTGGTGTCGGCGCCAGCACTGCTGGTGGCCATTGTGGTCGGTTTTGGGGTTGGGCTACTGCAGGCGCTGACACAGATTCAGGATCAGACGTTGCCACAAGCCGTCAAGCTGGTTGCCGTGCTGCTGGTGCTGATCATCGCCGGGCCGCTACTGGCCGGGCCCGTCGTCAACATCACCGATCAGGTGTTGAACAACTTTCCAGCCTGGTCTCGTTGAGCCGGGCCGGCGTCGCTTATGCATTACGACGACTTCGCCCGCTTCCTGACCGATTTCGCCTATCCAATGATCGCGGCGGCAGCGGTCGGCGTGGCACGGGCGCTAGGCATGGTGCTGGTCACGCCAGCGTTTAATCGCCTGGGGCTGACCGGCATGATCCGCTCGGCAGTGGCGGTGACGATCTCGATTCCGCTGATGGTGCCGCTGTTCGATGCCATGGTGAATGCTGAACAGCTATCAAGCTTCACCCTTACCGGCATGGTCATCAAGGAGTTGCTGATTGGCGTCGTCATCGGGCTGGTCTTTGGTGTTCCGTTCTGGGCCGCGGAGGTGGCTGGCGAACTGATCGATTTACAGCGCGGCTCAACCATGGCGCAGATACTCGATCCCATGGGCTCGACTGAATCCGGCGTTACCGCCACGTTGCTGACCGTGACTTTGCTGGCGCTGTTCTTCATTACCGGCGGCTTCATGCTGCTACTTGATGGCTTTTATCGCAGCTACTCGTTGTGGCCGGCGGTGAATTTCACGCCACTCATGACCAAAGCATCGGCGATGGCGCTACTTGGCCTGCTCGACCAGGTGATGCAGATTGGTGTGTTGATGATAGCGCCGCTGGTCATCGCGCTTCTGGTCGCAGATTTGATGCTCGCCTACCTCGCGCGTATGGCGCCCAACCTACACGTCTTTGACCTGTCACTCCCTATCAAGAACCTGTTGTTTGCATTCTTGATGCTGGTCTACGTCATTTTCCTGATCCCCTTTATGCTGGAGCACCTCGATGCAGCCAATCTCTATATGGAACGCCTAGAAGCTATATTGGGCGCTATGGGGGGAACGCGGTAACAGCAGGGGGGACGCGGGGTACTTTGAAAAGAGGGTATCAAAGCAGCATCACAAAGTTGCCATTAGAGTGTCACGCAGTCTCTTCAGACTGGTTTTCCGTCAGTGAAATTGGGCTTCTCGTTGCCTGCCCCATCAGCTTGCGCTAACCGTGGAGGAGTATTCGATGCGTGTCGACCCAAAAACCAACCCCAAAGCAACACCGTTGACCAGCGCCTTTGGAAATTTTGGCTTTGTCCTCGACCTGGCAAAAAAGGCGGAAGCGGGCAAAGATACTGTGGAAGCGGGCAAAACGCTGTTGATGCCGGGCAGCCAGGATTATGAGGACACGCTGAATTCACTGGCAGTGGATATGGCGGATGGCATCGATATCGACAACCGCAAGGTGTCCGCCCTGAAGGGAGACGCTGCGGATAAGTTCGAGGCGCTGGTCACCGCCGAGCTCAATGCGCAGCGCGCCGATGGCAAAAGCGCTGATCTGTCCAAGGCGATCGACAGTGCCAAGGACGCGCTGTTTGACCGCATCGGGCATGCCCTGGACAACGCAGATCGAAACGCCGACAAGGGCCTCGATGTCTTCGAGGGTTACTGGAAGCGCCATGGTGGTGAAGAGGCTGCGATCAACGCGGGCTATGACGCCTATGATGACTTTCTGGCCGATACCACGCTGACCGACAACCCTAGCTACGAAGATAACCTCAACGCTCTCGCTTCCGGGTTAGCCGGCGGCACGCTGACCGATCAACGCAAGATATTGCACCTTGACTCCTCCGATACACTGTCCCAGCTCTATAAGAATCTGATCAAGAGCAAACTGGATGAAGGTGCCACTACTGAGGAAGCGCTGAGCGAGGTCAATGATGAACTGCGTGACCGTCTCGAAAACGCTGGCGGCAAGAGTGTAGTCAATGTCTTCGACGGCTACTTCAAACGTCACGGTGGTGAAGAGGATACGAAGGCGCTGGCCGAAGAGACTTACCTGACCAATCGCGACGAAGATGACATCGCCTACGACGATACCCTGGATTCGCTCGCCAGCGATATGGCTGAAGGCATCGACATCGACAACCGCAAGGTGCGACCGCTGACAGGAGACGCCAGCGATCAGTTCAGCCAACTGGTGGAGTACCAGCTTAACCAACAGCGTGAGCGGGGCGAGGCGCCGGATCTACAGGCAGCCATCGACGAAGCCAAGGATGCCCTCTTTGACCGTACCGGCAACGCGCTGACCGATGCTGATAAGGACAGCAAGGACGGGCTCGATGTGCTCAATGGTTACTGGGAGCGTCATGGTGGCAAGGATGCTGCCACCTCCGCTGGCTTCGAGGCCTACGACGACTTTCTCGCCGACACCACCGTGACGGATAACCCGAGTTATGAGGATAACCTCAACGCACTGGCCTCTGGCTTGGCGGGCAGCACGCTGACGGGGTCGCGCCAGATTCTGCATATCGAAAGCTCCGAAACGTTGTCGCAGCTCTATCAGAACCTGATCGACAGCAAGATGAGCGACGGTGCCTCCCTCGAGGACGCCACTGCCCAGGTTAACGATGACCTGCGCGAGCGGATCAGGCACGCTGCCGGAGACGACGGCAAGGCGGTTCAGAATATCTTCGACGGTTATTGGTCGAGGCACGGTGGGGAGACCAACACCCAGCGTCTCGCCGACAATGCGGAGCTGGACACAGCCCGGCGCGATCATGATCTACCGGCCTTCAGCGATGTCGATATTCAGTCGATGGAAACCAGCGAGACCGATCCGGACGACAGCTCACGCAAGCTGACCGTCAGCGAGCTGACCTGGCAGAACCTGATCGAAGAGTGGAAGACGGGGATTGAGGACGGCAGTATCGATAAAAACGATGAGCGCGCCCAGTTCTACCGTGCGCTGCGAGCCCAGGGCGCGCTTGAAAACGGCCTGGATCTGGTCGGTCTCGATATGTCGGAAGGCTTGAGTCTTGACAACGTCACCGGCGAGGATCTCTCATCCATCATCGACGGTGAGAAGCTCGATGAAAGCCTCGGCGAGCTATTCGCCTCCGAGGCGGTGCAGGAGGATTACCAGGCGACCCAGGCAGACGCGATCGACAAAGTCGCCAACAAGGACGCGATCGCTTCGCAACTGGAGGAGACCGCCTTCAGCGAGGAGTACATCAACTACATCAACGACCTGCGCGAGAGCGGTCAGGGGGAACTCGCCGAGCAGGATATCTCGCGAACCTACAATGCACTTTCGGCGCTGTTCCCGGCAACGGAAGAGAGCGACAAGGCAGCCGAGTTCGCCCAGAGCCTGCAGCTCGACTCGATGATCACCGATCTTGATGATCTGATCGCCAATCCTGATCAAATCAATGATGCCAACACCGCGACGGCCACGCAGGATGTGGTCAAGATGGTATTGACCGCGCTCAAGCGTGCCGGTGTCGATATTCCGCGGCGCACGGCGGAGACGATTGACAAGTTTGTTAACGAGTTTCTTGACGATAAGCAAACTGCTAAGAACTTCGGTAAGGCGCTGCAGGAGCTCGGGGATCGCTTCCAGAAAAATGGTTCGATCACCCAGTCGGACATCGATGGCCTGCTGAAGAACGGTGTCTACAAGGCGCTCAACGAACAGACCAACGGCGGTATGATGG
The DNA here is from genome assembly GCF_021021315.1 of Halomonas sp. IOP_14. Lineage (NCBI taxonomy): Bacteria > Pseudomonadati > Pseudomonadota > Gammaproteobacteria > Oceanospirillales > Halomonadaceae > Halomonas > Halomonas sp. IOP_14. The sequence goes on from NZ_JAINWD010000045.1 coordinate 26,641, forward strand.
CGCTGATTGGCACGCTCAACAGCAACGGCGCGTTGGGCACGACCGGCGGGCTGATCTCGCTCGCCTCGGGCATCTATCAGCTCGCAGGCGGCGCCAGCAAGCTGGCGGACAGCCACGAGGCGCGAATGGCCGTGGCCAAGGAGTTCATCAGCTTTCTGGGTGCCAGTCAGCACTTCGTCAACCTCGGCAGCAACATCTGGGACAAGGCCAAGGGCACCAACGTCAATACCATGCTGGGGCTCGACAAGACGCTGCCGCAGATATGGGCCGACGACAAGGTCAAGGGCAAGGCGCCCGCTCCTGATGCCCACACCTGGGAGCGTTTCAGCGAGAACTTCCAGCAGATCATCGACGATGCCCCGGTAGGTGATCAGAAGGCACTGGCCAAGAAGCTGGATATTTCCTATGAAGACGCTAAGAAGATAGTCGAGGGCGCCCAGAACGGATACGCCAAGAATCCGGCTCTGCCCGATGCCACGACGACGACCCGCACCGTCAGCTCTTTCCTGCGTGTGCTGGATGGCGCTGCCAACTCCGCCACTGGTGCGCTGGACATTGCCCTCGGCGGGCTGATGATCAAGCGCGGCGTGGATAGTGGCGACGGCGCTACCATCGGTCAGGGCGCCGTCACCGTCGCGGCGGGTGCCTTCGGCCTTGCCGGTGGAGCGTCATCGCTGGCGGCGCTCAAGGGCATTGCCGTCGCCCGTGCCGTCACCGGGCCGCTGTTCTGGATATCCGCCGGTCTGACGGTGGCGACGCTGCCATTCACTATTGTCCAGGATATCAAGCGCACCAACGCGCTGGAGGGGCATAAGGCTGACCTCAAGGAGCTTTTCTCGTCGCTCGATGAGGATGGCCTACTGACCGAAGACGGCCTGACCCGTTATGAGTTTCTCGAAGCGTACGTCCGGAGCTACGGTCAGCGCGATGCGCCGGACGACGAGAGCATTTTCGACTACCGCAGCGACGAGTATGAGTTCTACGTAGAGGAGGGCCATCTACCTAACTCGACCTGGGACGATTTCGAGCACGAAGATTATGCAGGTGATGGCAACAATCTCGATACGCAAATGGATAAAGGCTCGACAGTAGGTTCATAGGGTCACAGCAGCGCCATGAGCCAACAGCCCTCTGAAGAGAAATCGCTGCCGCCATCGTCGAAAAAACTTCGCGATGCGCGCAAGAAAGGCCAGGTCGCCAAGAGTGCTGACCTGGTCACCGCGATGGTGATGTTGGCCTGCACGCTTTATATCGCTATCAGCGTGAATGACATCATTGCTCGTGTGCAGGGGTTGATCGACTCAACCGCACGACTCTATACCGAGCCGTTCGATACGCTGTGGCCGCAGTTGATGACCCAGGCAGGCGAAGTACTACTGCTCTCGGTGTCGCCGCTGGTCGGCCTAACGCTGTTGGTGATCGTGCTGACCAACATTGTGGTATTGCAGGGTTTTGTATTCTCCACCGAACCGGTTCAGCCTAAGCCGGAGAATATTGATCCGGTTCAGGGGGTCAAGCGCATCTTTTCGGTACGCGGGCTGGTCGAGTTTCTTAAGTCACTGTTCAAGATGGTGGCATTGGCCGTCGCGCTGGTGATTGTCTATCGCCTGGGCCTACAGTCGCTGATGGAGTCCTCACGCTGCGGCTACCCCTGCGTTCAAGGTACTTTTCTCGCCTTACTCCAGCCGCTGGTCATCACTGCACTGATTGCCTTCTTACTGGTTGGTGCTTTCGATGTGCTGCTCCAACGCTGGCTATTCGAGCGCGACCAGCGCATGACAAAGACCGAACAGAAGCGTGAGCGCAAGGATCAGGAAGGCGATCCGACAATGAATCAGGCGCGCCGCAAACAGCGGCGCGAAATGCATGAGCTGAACGCCAAGATCGGTGTTCAGTATAGCTCGCTGATGATCGGCACCGCAGACGGTTGGCTGGTCGGCATTCGCTACATTCGCGGCGAAACGCCAGTGCCGTTGGTGACCTGCAAGGCCTCACCCGATCAGGCCGCTAGCTTGTTGGCAAGTGCTGCGCCTCGCCGAGTCCCGAGAGTCGCCGACCCGAGGCTGGCCGAACTCATCGCCAAACGCGCTGGCAATGGCGATCCGGTTCCTGATGGTACCTTTCAGGCGGTCGCCGATATGCTGGTGGCGGCCAAGCTGATTTAGCCATCACTCGGTTGCAATCGTTTGCCATGCCACATGATTCATACGAATGACATTAAACCGAGCAACAATAAACAGGCTGTCCAACCAAACCTCTGCTTGGGAGATATCCGATGTCTACTACAGTGTCACCTACAAGCGTAAACGCCCCCACTCAAAAAACCTCCACCTCATCCTTCGACGACCAGTTGAATATTGCCAAATCCAGTCAGGTTCTAGTGGATTATTTGAAGCAGCAGGGCAAGTCGGCGATCAATGCCGATGAGCTCGCTCAGCTTGCCAACAATTCGTCAGGCAGTGTCCCTGCTGAAGTTTCGGCAGCTGCCTCCTATATGACGCGCCACACCAGTGTTTATACGGCCATCGAGACTCATGATGTCCAGGGTCAAGATGGCCTTTCTGGCGTCTGGAATTTCGAGTGGGCGGCAGACGGTGGCCTCGAAGGCACATCGGTAGAGGCGATGGCGAACATGCAGGATGTCTTTGATCGTGCGATCGCTAAGTCTGCAGAAATTACCAAGTTGACCACAGAGAGCAAAACTGGATTGGATGCCACCAAACAGCGTCCGAGCAACTGAGTTTGCTTGCACGATGAACAACTAGACGCATTAAATCGTTTGTCGAGTGGCGGATAATAAAGGCCTAGGCCTAATAAACCATCGGCGACGTAGCTGCATAAAAAAGCTCTGGTGGGTATACAGTCCTGGTAGGTATAAACCTAGCGGGTATATAGAATACCGTTAGTGATGCTTACCCTGTTCCTGGAGCTGCCTTGGATAGATTCGAAGAGATGCGCGTGTTTGCAGCGGTGGCGCAACTGGAAAGCTTTGCGGACGCCGCACGGCAGCTTGCGCTGTCGCCGCCTCGGGTTACCCGGGCGGTGGCAGCGCTTGAGGCGCGCTTGGGCGTTGCCTTGTTACAGCGCACCACAAGGCAGGTGCGCGTGACGGAGGCGGGGCGCCGGTATCTGGAGGATGCCCAGCAGGTGCTTGCTCAGCTTGTGGAGGCCGAGGCCGCTGCGACCGGCAGTTACCTTACCCCACGTGGCCTGTTGCAGGTGACCGCGCCGGTGCTGTTCGGCGAGTACTTCGTTACCCCGCAGATCGTCGATTATCTGGAGCAATACCCTGACGTGCAGGTGCGCGCTGAACTGATCGATCGACCGGTCAACCTGCAGGAGGAGGGCATCGATGTGGCGGTGCGCATCGGCCATGTGCCCCAGGATTGTCAGCACTTGACCGTGCCAGTCGGTGAGGTGCGGCAGGTAGTTTGTGCAAGCCCCGCGTGGCTGGCCGAGCACAACGAGCCAACGCACCCGCAAGAACTGGAAGCATTGCCTACCGTGGTGGCCGAAGGCGGCAACTTGAGCGGCCACTGGTGGTTCGAGGAGGAGGGCAAACGCATTGAAGTAACGCCCTCGCCACGGCTGCGCATCAGCGCTATTCATGCGGCGTTAACGGCGGTCGAGGCAGGTGCCGGGCTTACTCGGCTGCTGTCTTACCAGGTGGCTGCCAGTGAAGCCGAAGGTCGAGTACGGCGCGTGTTAACGCGTTTCGAACCAGTGGCCATTCCCATCAATATCTGGGTGACAGCGGGCCGTGGGCGTGCCGCCAGTGTGCGTACCTTCGTTGATTTTCTTGCCGAGCGGCTACGTGCCGACCCGGCGCTCGCCTACCGCAGTTAACCATGGCACTCTCCCCTGAATCACCGCTACGCTTTGAGGCCTTAAAGGCGCTTTCCGCCGTTGCCAGGCACGGCAGCGTGCAAGCCGCGGCTGAAGCGTGCAGCCAGTCGGCGGCGAAGCTCCACCGTCTGCTGCGTGCTCAGGAGCAGCATCTGGGGGTTGCTTTGGTCACTACCTCTGCCAGAGGCAGCACGTTGACGGCGGCGGGCGAGCGATTGCGCGCCTACGCCGATACGCTGATCCACGCAGTCTCCGACGCCGACACCAGTGCGCGCCAGGAGCACCGCGAGCTCAACGGCACGCTACGTTTGCAGGCGCCCCAGGCGTTGATGGAGCCACTGCTGGTGCCGTTAGTGTTGCGGCTGCAAGAGCAGCATCCTGCGCTGAAGATCTGCCTGCTGGCTGATGAATATCCCATCCGTATAGAAAACGATGCACCGGCGCACCTACGTCTGATGCGTGGGCCGCTGCCTGCCTCCGCTTATGCCAGGCCCCTGGGTGATTTGCGCGTTGGTCTGTTTGCTAGCCCCCGTTACTTGGACAAGACCGGGCGCCCCGGTAGCCTGCAAGGCTTGGCCCGTCATGCGCTTATTCACTGCTCCAGTGAAGGACAAGCGCCTGTCTGGCGCTTGGCTGAAGACTACCCGCTCCGTTTTGAGCCCAGGCTTGCCATCAGTACCAGTGCTGCTGCGCTGCGGGCTGCCATTGGAGGTGCGGGTGTCGTGTGTTGCTACCAACTGCAGGCGCGTCGCGCCTGCGAGCAGGGGCTGCTTGAACCCGTTGCTGAACCCCTTTGGCCTGCGGGACACCCTCTGGCGCTCACCTATACCCTTGGCATCCGGGCGCCTGCCAGCGTTATGGCCTTCCTGGAACTGGCAACACCCTGGTTGCGAACGCAGTTGGTCGGCTGATTATTTCATTCAGCGCAATTTTGTATTGTTCAGTATCGCTATTCTTGCACTCCTTGATTTGGCGCAGGATGGGTGATGTCGCTTAACACCTGTGACGTTCATCTATCGAGGCGCTCACTCAAGGAGATAATTACATGCCACACGCTATCAAGGTTTACCGCCACGCTCTTTCCGGCCACTGCCATCGCATTGAGCTGATGCTTTCGCTGCTCGGTTTGCCTGCCACTTTTATCGATGTCGATCTTGCCGCGGGCGAACACAAAGCGTCGCCTTTCCTGAACCTGAACGCCTTCGCGCAGGTGCCGGTGCTCGATGACCAAGGGGTTATCCTGGCGGATTCCAATGCCATTCTGGTCTATCTGGAACGCCGCTATGGTTCTGGGCAGGGTGCTGGTCGCTGGCTACCGGACGACCCGTTGATTCAAGCCCAAGTGCAACGCTGGCTGTCCGTGGCGGCAGGGCCTTTGGCGAACTCCGCGATGAAGGCCAGGCTGGTGACGGTCTTTAATGCCCCTTTCGACCCTGAACCGCTGATTGCCGATGCCCATGAGCTGTTCGCGATTGTCGATGCCCACTTGGCGCATCAGCCCTTCCTGGCGGGTGAGCACGCCACGCTGGCGGAGATTTCGCTCTACAGCTACATCGCCCATGCGCCTGAAGGGAATGTCTCGCTGGAACCCTACCCGCATATCCGCACCTGGCTGCAGCGTATCGAGGCGCTGGAAGGGTTTGTACCCATGAAGGTGACCAAGGTGGGGCTGGTGCGCTAGGCCAGCCGATGCAGCATTTCAAATCGGTGCGGGCGACCTGCTCGCGAGGAGTCGAGGGTGAATAACGACGTCACCAGCAGCCCATGGCATGAAGGCGAGCTTGCCTTGCAGCGCGTGGTCGGCGTGGAAAAACAGATGGTGGAGGTGGGCCGCAAGGTGATGCGCCCCTTTCTAACGCCGCAGCTGCAACACTTCTTTCCCCAGTTGCCCTTTGTGGCAGCAGCAGCGGTGGATCATGACGGTTGGCCTTGGGTCACGCTGCTGGAGGGCGCGCCGGGGTTTGTTCATGCGCCGGACGAGTCACGGCTCGATTTAGCATTAACGCCGCCTGTGGATGACCCTCTTGCACCGCTACTTAACAGCGGCACCAGCATTGGCCTATTGGGCATTGAGCTGCACACGCGCCGTCGTAACAGGGTCAACGGTGTATTGCGGGGCTCAGCAAGCCAATGGCAGTTGGAAGTGACTCACGCCTTCGGTAATTGCCCCCAATACATTCACGACTGGTCGGCGATGAGGCCGGTGCAGCCCCAGACGGGCCCCGTGCTAACCAAGCGCGACGCGACCCTCGACCAGTTGCCAGAGCCGGTGCTGGCACATATCGACCGGGCGATCACCGCCTTCGTGGGTAGTTACGCGCATACCGACCAGGGCGCCCAGGTGGATGCCTCTCATCGCGGAGGGCAACCGGGGTTCATTCGGCGTCAGGGAAGTGATCTGCTTCTGCCTGATTTTGCAGGCAATCGATTCTTCAACACCTTGGGCAACGTGCTGGCCAGCGGACGCGCGGCCCTGGTGATACCGGATTTCACCAGCGGGAATGTGCTGCATCTGACCGGGGAAGCGCGGCTGGTGGACGAGGAGGCCGCTGGGGCGCGTTATCCTGGCGCTGAACGCTACTGGTGCCTAACCCCACGGCATATCGTTTGGCGACCAAGGGCCTTGCGCTGGCGTAGCCATGCCAGTGCAGTGGCCGTTGAGGCGGCGCCCCATGGGCCCTGGCAAGTGCTTGCGCCTTCCTCTCAACAGCGTGTTCAGGTGGCCGCCGTGGTGCAGGAGACACCCGAGATCCGCTCTTTCTATTTGAAGAGTGCCCGACAAGACAAGGCGCTGACGCCCTTTAACGCGGGCCAGTTCATTACGTTACACGTGCCGCGCCTGGATGGCACGGCGCTGGTACGCAGCTATACGCTTTCGGGTGACAGCCAGCAGGCCGGCTATCGCATCAGTATTAAGGCCGATGGTGAGGGCTCGCACTACGTGCACAGCGCGCTTCAGGTGGGTACTGAACTAGCTGTGAGTATGCCAATGGGGTCATTCACGGCAGAGGCTAGCGGCTCAGAGCGTGCCCACTGGGTACTGCTGGGTGGCGGTATCGGTATTACGCCCATATTGAGCCTGGCACATGAATTGACCGGGGCAGGCCGTGGCCCGGTAACGTTAGTGCAGAGCGTGCGCGATGTGGCCGAAGCCCCTTTCGGTGCAGAGCTACTCGACCTTGAGGCGCGAGGGCTGCGTTTGCAGCGGCATGTCACCAGAACTACAACTGCCCTCAATGGATGGATGGCAGGCCGGGTTTCACTGGGGCAGGTGTTTACCGATCAGGTGCTATCAGAAGTACAGCTCTACCTATGCGGCCCCGCCGCCTTTGTAGAGCGCTACCACCAGGAGGCGCTGGAGCTCGGACTTATGCCCGCGCAGATACACACAGAAGCGTTTGGCCCCTCGGCGCTGGCGCAAACATATACAGCCCCCACCGCCGAACAACCGGTAGAAGTCAGCTTTGCCAACCCCAGCGCGGTGGCCCACTGGCAGCCGGGTGAAAGCCTGTTGGAAACCGCTGAAAAAGCGGGGCTTCAACCTGCCTATGGGTGCCGCAGCGGTAGCTGTGGCGAGTGCGCCTGCACGCTGGTGCAGGGGGAGGTTACCTACCCAGATGGCATATCAGCGCCAGAGGGGGAAATACTGCTGTGCAGCGCCCGCCCAGCAGCGCACTCGGGGAGGCTAGCCATTACGCTGGCTAACGGTTAATCGCGCCTCAATCGATTAGAAGGTTCCTGGGTAGGCGCCGCCGTCGAGCAGGATATTCTGCCCTGTTAGATAACCTGCATGTTCGCTGCACATAAAGGCGCAGAAGGCGCCGAATTCCTCGGCGGTGCCGAATCGCCGGGCTGGTACGCCCTGGGCTCGCTGCTCGCGTATCTGTTCGATAGTTTGCTGACTCTTCTCGGCGACATTTTTGAAGTTGCCGCGCAGGCGGTCGGTATCAAAGGAGCCGGGCAGTAGGTTGTTGATCGTGACGTTGTGCGAGGCGAGTTGCGGTTGGCGAGCAAGCCCCGCGACGAAGCCGGTTAGCCCACTGCGCGCGCCGTTGGATAACCCGAGAATGTCGATGGGTGCTTTTACCGCGCCCGAGGTAATATTGACCACACGTCCAAAGCCGTTGGCGGCCATACGGTCTACCGTGGCCTTGATCAGCTCAATAGGCGTGATCATGTTGGCATCCACGGCCTGTATCCACGCCTCCCGACTCCAGTCGCGAAAATCACCCGGCGGCGGCCCGCCGTTATTGTTGATCAGAATATCGATCTGCGGGCAGGCGGCCAGCAGCGCCTCGCGTACCTCCTCGCGCCCGATATCCCCAGCCACAGGGCGAACCTCGATGGCTGGATTAAGGGCCCGCAACGCGTCGGCAGTCTTTTCTAGCACCTCGGCATTGCGTGAATTAATGGCCAGGTTGACGCCTTCTTTGGCCAGCGCTTCGGCGCAGCCTCGACCCAACCCTTTGCTCGCTGCGCATACCACGGCCCAGCGTCCCGCGATTCCAAGATCCATACCATGTACTCCTGTGTGTTCGATATTTGGGCTCAACGTGACGAATAGCCATCGTCTACCGGTAATAGAATAGTACGCCCGTTATAAAGTTAGCGCCCGGCGAGGTCGTTGGGGTTACCCCAGCGCCGTCACACTGGTGGTCATGCTGATGCAGACCAGAAGCGCTCCATGCTCTTGTAGCAGTGCGTTGCCATTGTCACCAGAACATACATTGCGACCAAAGTATGTCGTGATAATTGAAGCGCTATGAGCTAGGGTCTGTACTATAGTATCCAATAGTATCCAATAGTATTCAAAGGTATTCTTGTTGGGGAGTGATGATTTGATGAGTACTTCTGTCGAGGGTGCCAGGCAGTTGGAGTGTGAACTACATACTTATGAGGTGAAGTTTGCCGATGCGCTCGTAGCGCGTACCCGGCAGGCTGAGCGCATACTTGCTGAGCGGGCTGCTAGCAACGCATAAACAGGGCTCGTTATTAACATTGGCGCACTGAGGTTTATCATGGCGACATTACAGGAACACAGAACCATGACAGGTCATATTGAACAACCCGGCCTGATAAGAGCGTTGGATAAGGTTTGTAGATGCCTGGAAAACGCTCTTATTTTTGTTGCCGGATCTATGATTATTTGCGCCATGGCAATTACGTTTGTCGATGTCGTAATGCGTTATATCTTCAACTCGCCGCTTAATTGGTTTTTTAACCTAATCACCATGTACCTTCTTCCAGGGTCTTATTTTCTGGCGTTCTCTTATGCGTTGAGAACGGGAAGCCACCTGAAGGTTGATTATTTCAAAAGCAAGCTGCCTTTAAAGTTTACCAGCTTTTGCCTTTTGGTCTTCGGCCTCATCGCCACATTGATGTTTAGCTATATTGCTTATACCTATTCTTTAAGGGCATACAGTGCCTGGCAAGAGAACGAGATCGTTTATGGCGTTGTGAGCTGGGTTGTTTGGCCGTCTGAATTTATTATCGCTATCGGCTCCTTTGTTTTCTCGTTCAGGTTGTTAATAACAACAATAAATAACTATGTTTCTAAAGGGGGCGAGCTGTGATGGTCATTGCTTTATCTTTTCTCTTTCTGTTTTTTCTTTTGATAATAGGCATTCCGGTTGCAATCAGTCTTGCGATATCCGGTGCTTTGGGCATTTTTCTAACCAATGGGATAGATGTCCTGCTGGGGATCCTATCGGCTTCGCCAGGCTCTGCTCTGACGACCTACGAGCTGCTCACCATTCCGATGTTTATCCTCATGTCGGAATTTATGGGGGTCAGCGGTATCACCGGCTCCCTGTTTAGCGCCATTGCCAAGTGGACAGACAAGATACAGGGTGGCGTGGGGATTGCTGCTGTTGTCACAGGTGCTGCTTTTGGTGCAATTTCTGGCTCCAGTACAGCGGCTGCAGCCACGCTGGGGAAAATCAGCACGCCCGCCATGCAGGCTGAGGGGTATTCTCCGAAAATGGCTGGCAGTATTGCCGCTATTTCGGGCACTATTGCCATGCTGATTCCTCCCAGTGTCGCACTGATTTTCTATGGGCTGCTCAGCGGGGTTAGCATCAGTGACCTTCTGATTGCTGGCATAGTGCCTGGCATATTGGTGACGCTCACTATCGCCATTACCATCAAGATTCTGATCATCCGAAATCCAGTAGCCTCTAATAATAAGACCTATAGCTTCCGCGAAAAGCTGACAGCACTGAAGGTAGCTACCCCCTTTCTGATGCTGTTCAGTGTTGTTACGGGATTAATCTACACTGGCATTGCCACACCCGTTGAGTCCTCGGCTTTGGGTGCACTAGGCGCACTTTTGCTTGCTTTGAAATCAGGCAATCTCAATGCTGAAGCATTCAAAAATGCCGTTATAAATACGTGCTGCATTTCTGCCATGATCGGCCTTATTGTTGTTTGTGCACATGTTTTCGGTTACTTCATAACCATGACCGGCATCACCCGAAACTTAGTCAACTATGTGGGACTGCTGGATGTTTCGCCATACCTTATCTTGTTCTTTCTGGTGATCCTCTATCTGGTGCTGGGGCTGTTCCTAGACCTGATCTCTATTCTGATTCTCACCATTCCTGTGGTTCTTCCGGTTGTCGTCTCGCTCGGGTTCGATCCGATCTGGTTCGGTGTGATCGTTATTTTGTTGGCTGAGATCGGTATTGTCACACCACCGGTCGGCATGAACGTCTTTGTGGTGGCGAAAGTGGCCAATGTGCCTGTCGAGGAGCTTTTCTCAGGCGTCATACCCTACATCGTCATGCTGCTTGGTTTGATCGCTTTGTTAATAGCATTTCCACAGATTGTGCTGTGGCTGCCATCAACGGCTATGTACTGACGCGTAATGTTGGTAACTAGTCTTCGCCAATTTGTAGGAGTTTGGGTCAACGATAGATAGGGTTCATCTATATAAAGGTGGGTTAAGGTTTAAGCTTGTTGTAAAAACGTTATACCTATCATCAATGCACCATGCATTATTGGAAGATTTTGTTTATCCCGCTGTATTGATTAATGACTGGCACAAAAACTGAAGAGCGATAAAAGGGAGTACCATCATGAATAACTATAAAAAGCACCTTCCACTGCTGTTGACGGGTGTTTTGGCATGCGGTTCAGTCTCCGCGGCAGAGGTTGAACCAGTGACATTGAAGTTTGCCGAATGGCTGCCCACCACTTCTTTTGCCATAGAGTATGGGGCCAACCCGTTTATGGAAAAGGTGGCGGAGCTCTCCGACGGACAGATACAGTTCGACTTTTATCCGGCAGAACAACTTGGGCGTGGTTCTGAATCTCTGACCTTGTTGCAGACAGGTGTGGCGGATATTGCCAACGTATCTCCGGCTTATATACCGGAAAAGCTCCCTTTGTCTGGCGTTGTTGAGCTACCGGAAATCGTAAAAAACTCCTGTAGCGCGGCGGATAGCTTCTATGAGATGGCCCAGCCAGGTGGGGCTATTTATGAAGCGGAGTTCAAGCGGCATCACATCCGCCCTCTTTGGGTGGGCAATATGGGGCGCTATCGAATACTGACCAACAACAGCGATATTTCGTCGCTCGATGACTTGAATGGTCTGCGAATGCGTACTGCCGGTGGACCTATGACACTCACCGCTGATGCTCTGGGTTCAAGCCCTGTCACAATGCAGGCTTCAGACGTACTAACATCACTCTCTCGCGGTACGCTGGATGGTGTGTATTACCCGCTTCGAGGCATCCTGGACTATGGCCTTGCACCAGCACTGGATCAATTAATTCCGAACTTCTCCGTCGCTAGCTTTGGTCTCACCTACTCGATTAGTGACCGAGTGTGGGAGCGACTGTCACAGCAGCAACAGGATATTCTGGTAGAGGCAGGAAGGTACGCTATGCAAACCTACTGTGATTACGTGGATAACTCTGAACCGGAAATCATCCAGACACTTGAGGAGGAGTACGGTATTGCCCAAGTGCCCCTATCTGATAGCGATCTTGAACAAGCACACGCCAACCTTGAAGGCGTCTATGACCGCTGGGCAGAACCCTTGAAAGCGCGCGGCCTGCCAACTCAAGAGGTAATTGAAGGTATGCAGTAAGTGGTGTCGCCGGGCTCAGCAAATGGCCCGGCAGTTTTAGGCGGGTGTGCAGGGCTGCGGGAAAAGCAGGCAGTTCACAGGAGAGATGACATGAGCAGAACAAAATTGCAGGGCAAGGTGCTAGCCAGTGGACTGGCGTTTCCTGAAGGGCCGATTGCCATGGAAGATGGCAGCATATTAGTCGTGGAGATTCAAAGAGGCCGCTTGACGCGTGTCCTACCTGACGGCGAGCTACAGACCGTGGCGGAGGTGGGTGGGGGGCCAAATGGGGCGGCTCTCGGGCCGGATGGGCACTGTTATATCTGCAACAATGGTGGATTCAGTTGGCGTACTGACGATGGCTACAGCCGACCTACCGGCGCTGCATCCGATTATGACGGCGGTTCGATTCAAAGAGTCAACCTTGTCACCGGCTCTGTTGAGACGCTTTACACCCACTGCCAGGGCGTTCCGCTGCATGGCCCTAACGATATCGTTTTTGACGATCAGGGTGGTTTCTGGTTTACCGACTTTGGCAAGAAATTTGATGACCGCATTATGCTGGGTTACCTCTACTATGCCCGATGCGACGGTAGCTCGATTCGCCGCGCGGCAAAGCATCTGCTGACGCCCAATGGGGTTGGCCTGTCGCCAGATGGGCGTATGTTGTACGTCTCTGAAACCGAAACCAGTCGGCTTTGGCGTTATCCGATCACCGCGCCCGGTGAGCTGGGTCAGGAGCCTTGGCCATCTCCCAATGGCGGCAAGTTGGTTCACGGCCTGCCGGGCTATCAGCGCCTTGATTCTATGGCTTTGGAAGAGAGTGGTAACATTTGTGTCGCCACCCTGGTGGATGGGGGGATCAGTGTTTTTTCTCCGCAGGGGGATTTGCTGGAGTTTCATGAAGCCCCTGAAGGGTATTGCACTAATATCTGCTTTGGTGGATCGAACTTGCAGACTGCTTACATCACGCTATCAGGTTATGGTCAGCTGTTAGCTGTTCCTTGGCCGCGCTCTGGTTTGCGTTTACATCACCAATAACTTAATCAGAGAGATATGCGCTTGGAAGGTATTTAACTGAATGGATTTAGGAGGATATAAAAGAGATTAATAATTAGCCATGCTGTTTTTGGTTCTCCTGAGAGCTGCGTTAAAGAAATATTTAAATATATAACAATTATTATTGAAGGACAGCCAACCCTTGATCCCTACAGGGCTATTAGTGCTCAAAAAAGTGCCGCACACCTTGGCGGCTCACTTCTCATTGTCATTGCCACCAGAACATACACTCGGCCAGTAAATTGCGCCCGAGGGATAACTTTTTGTTCTGGTGCTGTTATGGCGCTCAGATAGTTCCCCCACAATTTGTGCAGCGGTTCGCTATCGGTTTTCATCATACATTGCGACCAAAGTATGTCGTGATAATTGCAGCTCTATGAGCTAGTGTGTGTATTATAGTATCCAACGGTATTCAAAAGTATTCTTATTGGAGGTGTTGGTTTGATTAGTACTATTGGTTTTATTGGCCTGGGGGCAATGGGTGAGCCCATGTGTAAAAACCTGGCCAAAGGGTCTGGTAAGAAGGTGTTGGCCTATGACCTTGCCTCTGAGCCGCTGGAGAGACTGGTTGCTGAGGGTGTGCAGAAGGGCGAGGACGCTCTGCAAGTGGCGCGCGAGAGTGATGTCCTCTTCCTGTCTTTGCCAAGTGGCCAGCATGTAAAAAGCTTGATGCTAGGAGAGGACGGCATTGCCAGTGAACTCAAGCAAGGCGCTACAGTCGTCGACCTGAGCACAACCTCCGTAGAGGATGCCAAGTGGTTAGAGCGTGAGCTGCAGGCCTACAAGGTGAAGTTTGCCGATGCGCCTGTCGCGCGCACTCGGCAGGCTGCGATTGATGGCAACTTGTGCGTCATGGTGGGTTGCTCCGAAACCATTTACGGAAATATTCAAGAGCTGCTGCAGAACATTGCATCAGACATCATCCATTGTGGGGATGTTGGGGCCGGCCAACTGGCCAAGATTCTGAATAATATGGTGCTCTTCGATACGGTGGCCAGCCTTTCCGAGGCATTGGTGATTTGTGAGAAAAGTGGCGCCGACCCTAAAAAGATTTTTGAAGCTATGTCGTTAGGGTCCGCAGATAGCTTTGCCCTGCGCAACCACTGCATGAAATTCATGCTCGAAAATGATTTCCCAGAAAAAAAATTCCCTACCTCATATGCATTAAAAGACCTCAGCTATGCGCTGGAACTGGCAGAGAATTACGGCTTGACGTTGGGAATGGCAGAAAATACGAAGTCCCTATTTCAGAAAGCTATAAAGGAAGGATACGGAGAGCAGTACTTTCCGGTCATCGTTAATAGTATGCGCAATGACTGAGTTTAGTCTTTAACGGAAAGTTAAATATATAACAATTACGAGAGGTGACTATGGCTTATACGAAGCAAGCATCCGTGCTGGCGGTGGTAATTTCCTTATGTGCAGCAGGCGTTGCCCATGCCGATACTCGATTGACGATTGGTTCTACATCCTCTTCGTCATCACATTATGGTTATTTCGTCGCCGTTTCGCAGATCATTAACGAGAATGTCGATGGTGTGCGCTCTTCCGTCATGGAGACGGGGGCAACCATTGATAACTTGAGAAGGATCAAACGTAATCAGGCCGATATGGGGTTAGTGACCACCAATGTTGCCTATGATGCCTATCACGGCGAGGGGGCGTTCGAGGGTAATGAAGTCCCCACTAATGTGCTATGGGTGTATGGCCCTTCGGCTCAGAATGTCGTAGTGAGAGCGGATGCTGGCCTGAACACTATTAGTGATCTGGAAGGTGTCAAATTCAACCCGGGTATTGTTGGATCGGGCACGGAAGCGACTGCCGAAGCGGTGTTTGATGTGATCGGTGTAACGCCTGACTATGTGCGTGGTTCCACAACCGACATGGTTAACCAGATCAAGGATAATCGTGTCAAAGGTTATGTGAAGAGCGGCAATGGCCGAATGCTGGATGCCTCCAGTATCGATATCGCCACTATGACCCCAGTTAATATTCTTGGCTTGAGCGATGAGCAGGCAGATGCCATTCGCCAGGAACTGCCTAGCTTGGGCATCATGAATATTGAAGAGAATGAGGCTGGTGATGGCTATCCGGCATATACCACCTGGGCGTATGGCAACACGGTAAGTTCAAGAGCTGACTTGGATGAAGAGGTTGCCTACAACATCGTTAAAGCTATCGTCGAGCATCAGGATGCTCAGGCGGCCGCTTTCTCAGTTTTAAAAGATGCAGATATCCCAGAGATGACAATTGAGCTTGCAACGACGCCTCTTCATCCCGGCGCTATTCGCTATTTTGAAGAGCAGGGATATGAAGTTCCTGAGCATCTTAAACCCTAAGTTGTGAAATAAAGAGTGGTCGTTTTTATGAAATAGAGCTGACTTGAGTGTTAGCTCTATTGCCTTCTGGCGTGAAGTTATCTTCATGGTGAGACTTATGTTAGAAGCTGTTGAATCGGAATCACAGCCTATAGAAAGCACATCATCCAGGCTTCCTGAGGTGATAAAAAAGCTGGTTGCATTCTCACTTGGCATGATGATCCTTTATACGGGGATCGCTGGTGCTTTTGATTCTCTTGTGCAGCGTTCGGTGATGCTGGCAAGTGTGATTTTATTGGCATTCATGGTGTATCCGCCAAGTATAAAAGGACGTTTTCTTTTCCTGGGGCGAGCCATTGATGGCTTGCTGTGCGTTTTTGCCATTGCCGCGTGCCTTTATGTGGCCTGGAATCAAAACCGCATCCTCACGCAGTTGCCCATCGCTGGGGTGGTGGATATCACCTTATGTGTGCTGCTGGTGATCACGGTACTGGAAATATGCCGACGCTCCGTCGGGATCGCGTTTCCATTGATGGTGTTGCTGTCACTGGCTTACGTCTTCTTTGGCGATCGATTGTCGGGTGATTTTGGACATCGTGGATATGGCGTTGAGTTAGTGGTCGAAACCCTTTTCCTGTCGGATTTGGGGTTATGGGGCATGCTGACGGGGATTGGCGCAACGGTCATTGCCTCTTTTGTGCTGTTTGGCGCTGTACTTATCCGTACTGGCGGCAGTCAGGTGTTTATGGATCTTGCCATGATCTTTGCGGCCAACCGGGTGGGCGGGGCCGCCAAGATGGCCACGGTAGCCTCGGCTGCCTTTGGCTCCGTCAATGGCAGCGCGGTCGCCAATGTCGCCACGACGGGCGCCATGACCATTCCGTTGATGAAGAAAATGGGCTACCCAGCAGCGCTGGCGGGGGCTGTAGAGGCGGTGGCTTCCACGGGAGGGCAACTGACACCGCCGATTCTTGGTGCAGCGGCCTTCATCATGGCTGAGACGTTGGGCATCAGCTATTTGTCGGTAGCGTTGGCGGCCCTGATTCCCGCGTTGATGTTTTATTCCAGCGTCTTTATGACCATTCACTTAATCGCCTTGAGAAAGGGGATCGGTGGGCTGCAGGGAGAGAGCGATGTGCCCAAACTGAGGGAAGCCATTAAGCTTTCCAAATCCGCACCGCTGCTAGTTGGGCTTGGGGTGTTGGTGGTGATGGTGTTAAGCGGTCGCTCGGTCGCTTTTTCCGCCTCCTTATCCATCGTGGGCATGCTGATCACCTATGCGTTGGCCGTCCTTGTCCGCGGGGAAGGTATCAAGCCGATCCTCGACACCTTCGTTGACTCGTGCGTGGATGCGGGTTACGGAATATTGATCATTATCACGATGCTGGTCAGCGCGCAGATCGTCGTCGCCATGATCAACATGACCGGCGTGGGCGTGACCATATCGTCCTTGGCCGTGGGGCTGGGTGGTGGCTACCTGTTTGGTGTCGCCTTTATCGTCGCACTGGCCTGCTTACTGTTGGGCATGGGCATTCCGACAACCGCCGCTTACGTACTGGTCGCGGCGGTCATGGCTCCCGCCCTGGTGTCCGCCGGCGTGGAGCCGATTGCCGCGCATATGTTCGTCTTCTATTTTGCGACCATTTCGGTGATTACCCCCCCGTTGTGTGTTGCCGTGTTCGTTGCTTCCTCGATTGCCGATACCCGCTGGGAAAGAACTGCGCTGCAGGCTGTACGCTTAGCAGCCGTCACCTACGTGATTCCGTTTCTGTTTATTACCTACCCAGGCGTTCTCTTTAACGGAGATGTGTCCCAGATATTGGAAGCGGTGCTGTCTGGCGCAGTGCTAGTGGTATCAGCGTCGATCGTACTCTCTGATATTTTTGAAAAAGACATGAAGAGGAAAATAGGCGCACTGCTGTGCATTGTATCAGCGGCTATGGCCATTATCCCTTCCCTTTATGCCCTGTTCGCGGGAGCGGTTGTACTGCTGTTTGTTCTAGCGTTCGTGAAGCCATTCTCCAGAAATGCTGCAACGTTAAACTAATACATATAACTAAATTGAAGGAATGATGTAATGGGTGAGATGAAGCGCTATCAACTTCGTATTGGCGATCAATGGTGTGATGCGGCAGATGGAAAAGTGCTGGAATCGATCAATCCGCTTAACCAGCAGGCATGGGCATTGATCCCTCAGGCAACTGCTTCTGATGTTGACGCCGCGGTGCAAGCTGCACGACATGCCTTTGAAACCGAATGGCGGTCTACAAATGGCCTACAACGCGCTGCGCTAATGCACGAATTGGCTAATCTGCTCGAATCCGACACCGAGCGCATGGCCCAACTTGAGACCACCGACAACGGCAAGGTAATCCGCGAGACACGGGTGCAGATGCGTTTTGCGGCTCGCAACTACCGCTACTTTGCTGGCTGGGCGGACAAGCTCCAAGGCGAGAGCATTCCGCTAGACCGCCCTGAGCTGGTTGATTTCACTACTCGCGAGCCGCGCGGCGTGGCAGCCTTGATCACCTCTTGGAACTCGCCGATAGCGATCCTCGCCAACAAGCTTGCACCGGCCTTGGCGGCGGGTTGCACCGTTGTAATTAAGCCCTCAGAGATGGCGAGCGTGACCACCCTGGCTTTCGCTGAGCTGTGCGAAAGAGCTGGCTTTCCTCCTGGCGTGATTAACGTGGTGACCGGTGACGGTAGCGTCGGTGCGGCACTCACCGGGCACCCTGATGTCGACCTGATCAGTTTCACCGGCGGTACCGCTACAGGCAAGGCGATTTCTCGGGCCGCCGCCGAACATCTAACACCGGTGACCCTTGAACTGGGAGGTAAGTCGGCCAACATTGTATTTGCCGATGCTGATCTTGAGCAGGCTGTGACCGGAGCCGTGGCGGGGATCTTTGCCGCCGCCGGTCAGACCTGTATTGCTGGCTCGCGACTGCTGGTGCAGCGGGACATCTACGATCAGGTGGTGGCGCAGGTTTGTGAACGCGCCCGGGCGATTCGTATTGGTGACCCTCGCGATGAGAACACTGAGATGGGCCCGATGGCGACCCAGGGGCAGCATCAACGAGTACTTGACTTCATCGAACGTGCCCGCACTCAGGGTGCTAAGTTGGCGGCGGGCGGTAGGGTGCCGCAGGGCGACGTATATGGTCGCGGCTATTTCGTCGAGCCGACGGTATTCTCTGATGTGGCGCCGGACTCCGAACTGGCTCAAGAAGAAGTGTTTGGGCCAGTGTTAGCGATTATTCCCTTTGATACGGAGGAGCAGGCTATCGCCATCGCTAACGGCACCGCTTACGGGTTAGTCGCCGGGCTATGGACGCAAAATTTGGCAAGAGCGCATCGCGTTGCCAGACAACTTCAGGTTGGTGGGGTATGGGTCAATACCTATCGCACAAATGCTGCACAAGCACCATTCGGCGGGGTTAAGGCCAGTGGTAGTGGCCGTGAGCGCGGAATGCACGCTTTAGATGAGTACCTTGAGATTAAAAACCTGATGATCGACTTATCTAACGAAGCCCGCGATCCTTTTGCGATTCGTACTTGATTCAGTCGCCATCACTCTCAAAAAAGGCCTCTAGGCGGATCTTGTAAGCCTCGCGGATATGGCTCCGTGCCACTTTTTCTGCGGCTTCTGGATCACGTGCTTCAAGCGCGTTAATGATGGCTTCGTGCTCACTACGCGCGGCTTTTGCACGGCTTGGTTTAGCTAACGTGCTAGGCCCGAGCAACATCATTGCTTCGTGTAGTGAGTTCAGCATTTTAAGCAGATAGCGGTTGTGAGCGCAGCGGTAGAGGGTGCTATGAAACAGTTTATTGTTCTTAACTAGATCATGAGTCTCCTTTAGCCGTGCGTCGCGATCGCTAATTTCGCGCAGAAAAGCGATTTCAACCTCTGAAGCGTGCTGTGCGGCAAAGCCCGCAGCCGTTCCCTCTAGCATCTCGCGCATAGCATATAGCTCGCTAATCATGCTGTGGTCGAGTTCAGTGATGATGGTGCCACGGATCGGATCATTAGCTACCAACCCTTCAAGCTGTAAACGATTAAGAGCTTCGCGTACGGGTGTACGACTTAAGCCTATGCGTTCAGATAAGTCGACTTCACGAATCCTTGTCCCTGGTGGCAGGGTGCCTTCCTTAATAGCTTCGATGATGTAGCTGTAGGCCTGTTCACTGCGCGGTTCGCCGCGCTGATTGGCTGCCTGGTTGGCGTGCTTGCGTGGTTTGGATTCAGTCATAGCTACAAGCCTTAAATTGCGATTTTGACGGACAGTAATGATATGACAATGAACAACACTTGTCATTTTGAACACTGTTGGATACATTTGTATGTATTAGAATTTGGTGTGCGCTTTTACCGTCACCATCTCTTCTTGTCAGTAATCATGAGGGAGTTCCAATGTTGTCATCGACTGGAGAGCGGCTCAGTGAGGCCGATCTGACTGGCCATGACGTGCTGGTGATTGGTGGAGGTAATGCTGCGTTGTGTGCCGCTTTATCGGCGCGTGAGCAGGGCGCCAGCGTGCTGTTACTGGAGAGTGCTCCGCGTCAATGGCGTGGTGGTAATAGTATTCACACCCGTAATTTGCGCTGCATGCATCGTGAGCCTACTGATGTGCTTAGTGACGCCTACCTTGAGGATGAGTTCTTCGATGACGTTTGGCGTGTTACCGGCGGCATCACCAACGAAGTGTTGGCCAAGCATGTGATTCGAGCCTCAGAAACCTGCACCGATTGGATGAAAAGCTACGGTGTGCGCTTTCAACCATCGCTGGGTGGCACTCTGCACCTGGGGCGAACCAACGCCTTTTTCCTGGGGGGCGGCAAAGCACTCGTCAATACCTACTACCAGGCAGCTGAGCGACTTGGGGTGACAATCCTCTATGAGGCTGAAGCTGAACAGTTGGTCTTTGATGACAACCGCTTTGACCATGCGTTGGTGACTTACAATGGCTCACCACGCAAGGTGAGTGCTAAGTCAGTGGTGATTGCCTCGGGCGGCTTCGAGTCCAACCAAGCGTGGTTGGAGGAAGCATGGGGAGAGGTCTCCCGTAACTTCCTGATCCGTGGTACTCGCTTCAACCAGGGTAAGATGCTGCGCAGCCTGATTGATAACAGCGCCATGGTGATTGGGGATCCAACGCAAGGTCACGCGGTAGCTATCGATGCACGCGCGCCCAAGTACGATGGCGGTATCGTCACCCGTGTCGACTGTGTATCCCTGGGGATTGTGGTTAACCGCGATGGCAAGCGCTTCTATGACGAAGGCGAAGACTTCTGGCCCAAGCGTTATGCCATCTGGGGACGGCTGATTGCCAAACAGCCGGGGCAGGTGGGCTATTCGATTACCGACTCCAAGGCGCAGGGGCGCTTTATGCCCTCAGTTTTTCCCCCTGAGCAGGCCGATACGCTTGAGGAGTTGGCGCTTAAGCTCGATCTGCCGGTTGACGCCGTACTCAAAACTGTCGATGAATTCAATGCTGGCGTACAGCCTGGCAACTTCGATCACAGTGTGCTCGACGATTGCCATACACAGGGTGTTACGCCCGAAAAGACCCATTGGGCGCAGCGTATCGACGAGCCTCCATTCTACGGCTACCCACTTCGTACTGGCATTACCTTCACCTACTTAGGCGCTAAAGTCGATGAAAAAGCGCGTATGTACATGGCTAACGGCGAGTTGGCGGACAATGTTTTCCTAGCCGGTGAGATCATGGCCGGTAATATTTTAGGCCAGGGCTATGTTGCTGGCTTTGGTATGACCATCGGCACCGTATTTGGTCGCATCGCAGGCACAGAGGCAGGCAATTATGCAAAAGATTGACGCACTAATCGAAGAAACCCGCAACAACATGACGATCTGCAATGCCTGCCGGTATTGTGAAGGGTTCTGCCCGGTATTTCCGGCCATGGAGCGGCGTCGTACGTTCACTCCCGAGGATCTTAAGTATCTGGCCAACCTATGTCACAACTGCGGTGAGTGCTACTACGCTTGCCAGTACGCTCCGCCCCATGAGTTTGCCGTTAACGTACCGCAGTCAATGGCCAAGCTTCGTGTCGAGTCTTATCGACAGTATGCTTGGCCACAGCCGTTGGCCCGTCTGTTTGACCGCAGTGGCTTGCTTGCCGCCTTGGCACTGGCGGTAGGGTTGACGCTCATCCTGTTGATTGCCATTGCGCTAAATGGTGATCTGTCGGCACTGGTCACCACACAGCATAGTGGCGACTTCTACGCGCTATTGCCACATAACACCATGGCGGTGACCTTTGGCTCGGTGTCGTTGTTTGTGCTGTTAGCGTTGATCATGGGGATGGTGCGCTTTTGGCGCGAAAGCGGCGAGGGCGTCACTGGGCTTGGCGATGCCGAAAGCTGGCGGCAGGCACTCAAAGAAACTTTTTCACTCCAGCATCTGCACGGTCAGGAAGAGGCTGGCTGCACTTACCCAGATGCCTATCATTCGCACTGGCGGCGGCGCTTCCACCATTTTACCTTTTACGGGTTCATGCTTAGCTTCGCAGCGACCGTGACCGGCACCATCTATCACTATGTGTTTGGCTGGCAGGCGCCCTACGATTTTATCAGTCTTCCCAAACTGTTCGGTACCTTGGGCGGCATCGGCCTTTTGATAGGTCCGGCGGGGCTTTTGTACCTCAAGCTGGTGCGTGATCAGGACACTGCTGATGTGCGCCAGATGGGAATGGATGTGGCTTTCATAGTGCTGCTGTGGCTGACCGGCTTAACAGGCCTGTCCCTAATGCTGCTACGTGAGACCTCAGCCATGGGGGTTATGCTGGTGGTGCATTTAGGCGTGGTTATGGCACTTTTCATCACCATGCCCTATGGCAAGTTCGTGCATGGTTTCTATCGTTTATTGGCGGTCTATCGTAACGCCCTGGAGCGCAATCGCCTTGAC
The DNA here is from genome assembly GCF_021021315.1 of Halomonas sp. IOP_14. Lineage (NCBI taxonomy): Bacteria > Pseudomonadati > Pseudomonadota > Gammaproteobacteria > Oceanospirillales > Halomonadaceae > Halomonas > Halomonas sp. IOP_14. The sequence continues at coordinate 48,865 of NZ_JAINWD010000045.1, forward strand.
CAATAATCTTCTCTCCAGAGGCAGCACCCGCACGCCAGCCGACATAATATCGTCTGTAGGACTCTACCAGGTGTCACCTTACCGATTATCAAGCGGCCGTGAATCAACTTATGACTAAATTAGCCATAAGAGGTTGCCCTCTCATGGTTGTTACGACGAAGACGCTGAGCGGCACGGAAAGCGTCAATGAGGAATTGTAGCCCTAGCGCGGCGAAGCCGATCGGTAGGAGTACTGACGTTAAGCTTGCTGGCTACGCTTGTTTCACGAAGGTATTCGTTTGCCTGGTAATGGCCATTTAGAATCAGCTGGAGTCCTGAGAGGCACCTCAAAGGTCTTATTAATCCAGGTTATCGAGCGATCAGTTCGGCAATTCGCTGGGCAGCTGCTTTTACTTCCGTGATAGCGGTCTCTTTATCTAGATCCTCCATGGCCACCACGCCCACACAGGCCTCAATGGTAGGGCGAAACGATGTGGACGAGATAGCGCTGGCCACGCCTACTGCCCCGCGTTGTAGCTGCCCATGAGTCAGGCTGTAGCCGTCGAGTCGTGCCTGCTTTATCGCCTCACCTTCTTCCGGGTGAGAGGGCCGTTCGGCAAGGATGGCAATACCGGCAGCGCCCAACGTCAACGGATGGCGGCTACCCACTCGGTAGCCGATTTGCAGAGGCATTTCTCCTGACTCTGCCACCATTAACACAACGCATTCCTCCCCCTGAGCGACAGAGATGAAAGCGGTGGCGCGGGTGGCTCTGGCTAGTGCTTGCAAGAGTGGCTGGGCAATAGCGCGTAGATGAGGTTCAAAGCGAGACGCAAGCAGTGCCGTACCAGCACCCAGGCGAATGGGGCCTTCGGGGGTGCGCGTAATCAGCCCATGGCTGGCCAGAGTGGTCACGATGCGGTAGGCAATGGCTCGATGAATATCGAGGCGTTCAGCTAGATCGGCAATGGAAATGCCATCGCTATGCTCGGAGACAATTTCCAGTGCCTTGAGTCCGCGATCAAGCGTTTGCAACGTGTTGTTAGCCATAGAAAGGCACCTCGGTATTAGGGTTCGGTAAGTGGGCGCGATAACAGGACTCAATAGTTAGCCAAGCGATACAGACTAACGCAGCTACGCTGAGGAGTTGACTCGCCGACAGAAACTGCCTACCTTCATTGTGCATTAAAAGAAACTAAGTGTTCGATAAAAGTAAAACAAATACGAGCCACTTAATTTTACGGAGCCCTTCATGGCATCAGTGTCTCACCGTTCTGGTAGTGCATCAGGCGAGTGCCCTTTTCAACCATCACAGGCGTCCGTGGCATTATCGCCTACCGGTTGCCCAGTCTCCCCTGAAGCGGCCGAATTCGATCCCTTCGATGCGCCTTATCAGCTTGACCCCGCTGAGGCGCTGCGTTGGTTCCGCGAACAGGAGCCGGTGTTCTACAGTACCAAACTCGACTACTGGGTCGTGAGCCGCTATGAAGATGTAAAGGCGGTTTTCCGTGACAACGTCACCTTCTCGCCCTCTATCGCGTTGGAGAAACTAACCCCCGCACCGCCCGAGGCGACGAAAATTCTCGAGGGCTACGGTTTCGCAATGCGTCGTACCATGGTCAACGAGGATGAACCGGATCACATGGAACGCCGCCGCCTCCTGATGGATGCCTTCCTGCCCGAGAACCTTGAGAAGCACGAAGCGTGGGTACGTGAGTTGGTGCGTGACTATATGGATCGCTTCATCGACAAGGGGCATGCAGATCTGGTGGGCGAGATGTTTCGGGAAATTCCCATGACCGTCGCACTGCGCTTCCTGGGTGTTCCCAATGAAGATGCCAAGGAGCTTCGCAAGTTCTCGGTTGCCCACACGCTGAATACCTGGGGCCGCCCATCCCCGGAGCAGCAACTGCAGATTGCCGAGGATGTGGGCCAGTTCTGGCAAACCGCACAAACTATCCTCGACCGCATGTGTGCCGATCCCAGCGGCGAGGGGTGGATGTACGACTCTATCCGCATGCACAACAGGCATCCTGACATTGTGCCGGAGAGCTATTTGCGCTCGATGATGATGGCCATTCTGGTGGCTGCCCATGAGACCACCGCGTTCGCCACCACCAATGCCTTTCGTACTCTGCTATCGAACCGGGAGTCATGGAACGACATCTGCGAGAACCCTGCTTTGATCCCCAGCGCCATCGAGGAGTGCCTGCGCGCCGCCGGTTCGGTCGTGGCCTGGCGACGTATCGCGACCGAAGACACCCAGTTAAGGGGCAAGACGATTCCGAAGGGGGGTAAGCTGTTAATCGTGCAGGCGTCGGCCAACCGCGATCCGAGACACTTTGAAAATCCTGACGAGTTTGATATCTACCGCCATAACGCAGCGGAGCACTTCACTTTCGGCTACGGTGCGCACCAGTGCATGGGGAAGAACATCGCCCGCATGGAGATGCGCATCATCCTTGATGAATTTGTCCGTCGGTTACCCCATATAGATCTGGTCGAGGACCAATCGTTTGAGTATCTGCCCAACACCTCTTTCCGTGGGCCCACGTCGCTATGGGTGGAGTGGGAGCCTGCGCAGAATCCTGAACGGCGACACCACGATGTGTTGGAGAACCCTACGCTTTTCCATATTGGCGCACCTATCAAGGAGGATATCGTGCGTCGGGTCGTGGTCGCCGAGGTGAAACGTGAAGCTGAGGCGGTGATCTGTGTTGGTTTGGTGGATCCCCATGGGCGTGAGTTACCCGACTGGACCCCCGGTTCGCATATAGAGCTGGTATCGGGAGAGTGGCGCCGCTACTACTCACTGTGCGGGACACGCGATGACCGTAACCGTCTTTCCATCGCCATCCTACGAGAACCCGAGGGGCGCGGCGGCTCGGTGCACTTCCACGACACGGTCAAGCCGGGGGATGTACTGCATATCGCTGGTCCCAAGAACCATTTCCACCTGGATGAGACGGCAACGCGCTATACCCTGATAGCCGGTGGTATTGGCATCACGCCGATTATTGCCATGGCGGATCGACTCAAGGCGCTCGGCAAGCCCTATGTACTCCACTACTGCGGTGCCGGACGGCGAACCATGGCCTTTTTGGAGAGAGTCGAACGTGACCATAGCGCCGCGCTAACCCTCCATGCCGGTGATGAAGGGTGTCGCCTTAATCTACCGAGTGCACTTAGCAGCCTAGCCGAAGGTGAACAGGTCTACGCCTGCGGACCTGAGCGCCTGCTGGAGGCGCTTGGGTCGCTGGCGGAGAAGTGGCCCGAGGGTACCTTGCACGTTGAGCACTTCACCGCTCGCTCCAACATCCTCGATCCTGAGAACGAGCACGCCTTCGAAGTAGTGCTGGCGGACTCCGACCTGACGCTGCAGGTCGGTAACCACCAGACCCTGCTTGAAGCGCTAACCTCGGCGGGGGTGGATGTACCGAGCGACTGCTGCGAAGGCCTGTGTGGTACCTGCGAAGTGGCTGTAATCGAGGGGCATATCGATCACCGAGACCTAGTGCTCAGCCGTACTGAGCGCGACGCCAATGATCGCATGATGACCTGCTGCTCGCGGGCAGCGGGCAAGCGCCTGACTCTGGCGCTCTAAACGCTAACACCCTTAAAAGAACCTCTGTTTTACACTGGCACCATCGGGTACATGAACCATCAAAAAGGATAATCACAATGAAAAAAATGGCGACTTTGACCACCTTTTCAGCCCTGATGCTCTTGAGCTCTTTTCAAGGCGCGGCAGCGGCCGATACCGTGCTTCAAGTGAGTACCTGGGCGGGCCCTAACCACGGCGTTAATACCATCGTCTGGCCCACATGGGGAAAATGGGTTGAAGAGGCGACCGATGGTCGCGTCAGTGTCAATGTGACCCACGACCTTGGGCCGCCTAACGCGCAAATGGAGTTGGTGGCAGACGGTGTCGCCGATGTCACCTGGCTCTTCCACGGTTTAATGCCAGGGCGCTTTGAGCTGACCAAACTACCGGAATTCCCCACCTTTGAAGACTTTTCATCAGAAAATGCCTCCGTGGCTTACTGGAGTACTCACCAAGAATACCTAAGCGATGCCGGAGAGCATCGCGGCGTAGAAGTCCTGGGGTTGGGAGTGCATGGCCCTGGGGCGCTCTTCCTGGCTGAACCGATCGAAAGCCTTGACGATTTGCAAGGTAGACGGGCGCGCATAGGGGGCGGCGTGATGGCAGATATTTCCAGCGCGCTAAGCCTCACCGGTGTCGCACTACCGCCAGGTGGGACATACGAAGCAGCCACGCAAGGGGTGATCGACGGTGCAATGCTAACCCTTGAGGGACTTAAGAGCTTTCGATTAGCCGAGGTATTGCCCTACACGGTACAAATGCCGGGCGGCTTCTATCGTGGCAGCTTTTCCCTGGTCATCAATCCTGATACCTGGCAGTCGCTTTCCGAGCAAGACCGTAACGCCATTATGGATGTCTCAGGCGAAAAGCTGTCCCGTCTGTTTGGTTTCATGATGGATACCGTCGATGTGCGTGGCGTTGAGTTTGCCAAGGAGGAGGGCAACACCTTTATCGAGTTGCCTGCTGAAGAGGTCGAAAACTTCATGCAATTGGCGGCTAACCTTCCCAGCGACTGGTTTGAAGTGGCAGCTGCGAAAGATGTTGATGGAGAGGCTGCCCGCGCATTCTTTCTCGAACAATTGCAGGTTGTCGCAGGTGACGATGAAGGCCTGAGCGCTGACGATGTGGTTGATCCTGACGCCTAAACTACGTGTTTTTAATGTGCTAACTCGTATTCAGTCAATGCTGCCTCGCTTAGAGAAAGAGATATTGGCAAAAACTTATCGGAATGAGGGAGTCTTGATCTAGGCAGTAATAGGCTTTTGGTGAGTATAGCGTTTCTGAGGAGCTGTATTGCTCATAAGCGAACTCGTTGAGTTCGCTTATTATGCGGCTGAATAGTTGTGGAGTTTTATTCGACTCCATCACTATTGTCAGATGTTTAACTAGAGATGTGGGAATAAGTTATAACTTGTTGGTGAGTTTTTTTAAGGCTTTCTGTGTGCGATGCATAAGTTGCCTGCTAGGTCTTCAGATACAGGTATGGCGTCAAGTTTGTCACAGTCGCCTGTTAAGCAGTCTCCCGTTTTAATGTCAAACGCCGCCCCATGCGCACTGCATAGAAAACGGTGGCCATCTGATGAAATGATACTGTCCGACCGATAGTTTAAAGGTAAATATTGGTGGGGGCAGGCATTAACGTAGCAATAAATCGTGCCATTTATGCGTGTTGCAATGACCGGGAAAGATCCATTGCTGCTCATTACTTCCACGCAGCGTGCTTTGCCTTCTGGTATAGCGCTAGAAGGGCAAATAACAGCCCCCTCTTGGGGGGCATTTTCATAGTTACGCCAAGCGTCATGCACGGTGTGCCCTTTTACTATTCAGCGGTACTTTGCAACACGCCGCGGTTAATCTGATCCTCTTCGATGGACTCGAAAAGTGCTTTAAAATTGCCCTCTCCAAAACCATCATCGCCTTTACGCTGGATGAACTCGAAAAAGATGGGGCCAATCACCGTTTTGGAGAAAATTTGTAGCAAAATTCGGGTTTCGCCGCCGCCCACGACACCTTCGCCGTCAATCAAAATGCCACGGCTGCGCAGTTTATCGAGAGGCTCCTGGTGGTCTTTAACACGCTCTAGCGACTTTTCGTAGTAGATGCTCGGCGGGCCAGGCATAAATTCGAGACCTGCATCAGCGATTAAGTCAGTACCGGAGTAGATGTCGTTTGTGGCAATGGCGATATGCTGAATGCCTTCGCCGTTATATTCGCGCAAGTACTCTTCAATCTGGCTGTGATCGTCGGCACTTTCGTTAATGGGTATGCGAATTTTACCATCTGGAGAAGTCAATGCACGGCTGGTAAGACCTGTCATTTTACCGGTGATATCAAAGTAGCGTATTTCGCGGAAGTTAAAGGTGTCATGGTAAAACTTATACCATGTGTCCATATTGCCGCGAATAACGTTATGAGTGAGGTGATCAAGATAGTAAAAACCAAACCCCTTAGGATTAGGATCTACCTCATCGAACCACTCAAATTCGTTTGAATAACAGCTGCCTTTTTCGCCATACGTATCAATAAAGTAAAGCAGCGAACCGCCTATGCCAATAACCGCAGGCGCATCGATGGACTTATTACCTGTGAACTCTTCTGCACCCAAGTCGACGGCACGTTTTAGCGCATGCTGAGCATCAACGACGCGCCAAGCCATTGCTGGAGCACAGGGGCCGTGCGCCTCAATAAATGCTGACGCATGCGAGTTAGGCTCACTGTTAAGCAGGTAGTTGATATCGCCTTGACGATAAACGGTGATCGACTTGTCACGATGTTTTGCAACGGGAACGAAACCCATTTGCCGAAATAAACTATCTAGTTTTTCCGGCTCGGAGTGTGCAAATTCAACAAACTCGAAGCCATCTGTGCCCGCTGGGTTTGCATCATTTATGGTTGCTTTGGGTGCGTCATGAGGGAAGGGGCCCATCGTTGTCTCTCCTTTATTGTCTTGTTGGGTGACAAGTTCAGTATAGGGAAGAGCCGGTACAATTAGGTTGCAAACTAACCTAAGATGCAGCCAAATAGTGCATAGAATGTGCGCAAAAGGAGTGCTGTATGCACGGAATTTCATTGGATCGTTATGATCTTGCAATTTTGTCAACATTGCAAAAGAACTCAGCCCTCACCAATTCAGAGCTGGGTGAGCGAGTCAGCCTGTCTCCCTCTCAGTGCTCCCGACGCAAAGCGCGGCTAGAAGCCGAAGGTGTGATTAAGGGCTATTCGGCTAGGCTTGATGCTACTAGCCTAGGGTTTGGGCTGCGCGCTATCACCAGGGTTAATCTCAAAGCTCATGGTGAAAGCATGGATGATGATTTTGTGACATTACTGACGAAGCACGCCATGGTTCGTGAGGCCTATTCTGTGTCGGGAGACGCAGACTATGTGTTACATATCATCGCCAAGGATCTAACAGCGTTTTCGGACTTTATTCATCATCATTTATTACCTCATCCTAATGTCACCCAGGTTCGCTCTGAAATAATACTGCGTAGTATGAAAGAGGAGCAGGGGTTGCCGGTGGAAGGTGGCTAAGTAACTGCGTTTGTTTTGTGCTGTGAGGGTTCTATGCGTCTTAAATTTCACTGTCAGAATCGAATCGGCATTCTTCGCGATATTGTGGCCCAATTTGCTGACTACAGAATTAATGTCGCGCGAGGTGAAGTGGGGGGCGATCACGGCAGTACCATCTATCTACATGTCCCACAATTACTTAATGCTCAGTTGAGTACGCTTAAACCAGTATTGGAAGGCATTCCCGGTGTGTTTGGCGTTAAACGCGCTAGCTTGATGCCCAGCGAACGGCGCCATTTGGAGTTGGATGCGCTGCTATCCTCGCTTTCTGACCCAGTGATGTCGATAGATATGCAGGGTCGGATTGTGGCGGCCAACCGTATTGCTGTCCAGGTATTGGGGGTGCGTGTTCAAGAAGTACCAGGGCTCTCGCTGGATCGTTACCTTGATGAGGTAGATCTTCCCGATTTAATTCGCCGTAACAACTCACGCATCAATGGGCTGCGAATCAAGCTGAAAGGCGATACCTATCTTGCTGATATCGCTCCCCTGCACACCGAAGACACGAATGTAGATTCATTAGCCGGAGCGGTTGTGACGTTACATCGTGCTGACCGCATCGGTGCCCGTATTTATCAAGTACAGCGCCAAGAGCTGCGTGGCTTTGAAGCAATCTTTCAATCGAGTTCGCGATTGGAGGCCGTGATCAACGAGGCGCGTCGCATGGCGCCATTAGACGCACCGCTACTGATTATGGGTGAAACGGGAACTGGGAAAGAGCTAGTGGCCAGAGCCTGTCATTTGGCCAGCCCCCGTGGGCAAGCGCCGTTCGTGGTGCTTAATTGTGCTGGGCTTCCTGAATCAATGGCCGAAACAGAGCTTTTCGGTTACGCACCTGGTGCCTTCGAGGGCGCTCGCCCGGAAGGAAAGCTTGGCCTTCTGGAGCTTAATGCAGGCGGTACGGTCTTTCTTGATGAAGTCGGTGAAATGAGCCCTCGGCTGCAGACGAAACTGTTACGCTTCCTTCAGGATGGCGGATTCCGTCGAGTTGGGAGCGACGAAGAAACCTTTCTTGATGTGCGAGTGATCTGCGCCACTCAGCAAAACCTACCTCAGCTATGTAGTGAAGGTCTGTTTCGGCTAGATCTTTATCACCGTCTCAATGTGCTCTCTCTACAGGTGCCCCCTTTGCGCGAATGCCTGGACGGCATCGAAGACTTGGCGACCTATGTGCTTGATCGTGCGGCGCGTCAGATAGGCTGTCCTTTACCGGAGCTTTCGACTGCTGCGTTGGAAAAGATAACCGGCTACGACTGGCCGGGTAATGTGCGTCAGTTGGAAAATGTGCTGTTTCAGGCGGTGTCATTATGCGAAGAGACGGCCATTCAGCCAGCGCATTTGCGCCTTCCGCAGAGCGAAGTATCGCCTGCGCTTACTAGCATTCCCTTAGAGGGAAGCTTGAGCGACATGTTAGGGGAGGTGGAAAGAAATATCTTAAGTACGTTGTATCAACAGTATCCTTCCAGCCGCCAGTTAGGAAAGCGGTTGGGCGTTTCGCACACCACTATTGCCAATAAGCTCAAGCGTTACGGCATTGGTGCTCAAGAAGATTCTTAAAAAGTCCCATGGCAGGTGAATTAACTGTCACGATTTGTTTACGGGGTGTCAGAAAAACGCAACGGCAAGACCCCAGCCCTCGGCATATCCTCTTACGCGTAACGATTAGTTTACAGTTGCACCTCTCTTATGTGGGTAGCATCGCGCCCAATGCGATGTGACCCCATTCCTGCCCTATCGCTATCCCCATAGACTCTTTATAGATTGCTCTTGATGACTGGTTGATCACAGTTGGTTGGCTTTTATAAGTAGCTAATCGCTCTTAAGTAGCTGAACCGTACCGGGATTCCCGGAGGCTCCAA
>NZ_JAINWD010000046.1:0-46248 GCF_021021315.1 Halomonas sp. IOP_14
GATGGCAGTGACTTTTTCAGAGCTTCCTTAATTATATTTGTCACCTCTTTAAAAAAACAAATAGTATTGCAATACCTAGTGGATTAATGATAACCACCTCGACGCTTCAGTATACATAGTCCCCCCAAATCATTTACTTCACGGCTGGGTATGGAGTTATATAAAGAAATAGTCTAATATTAATTCGGCTGATAAAGGCGCAATACTCAACGTGCAGACTCTTCTTGTTATGCACGCACATTGACGAAGGAACGGACGATGCAAACACCTTTTTTGGTTCGCAAAACATCTTATGCTTTAGGTTTAGTGGCGACACTCGCCCTTAGCGGCTGTCAATCAGGCGCTGATCTCGGAGGCTTAATGTCTGCGGGCTCCAGCTTAGCCGGCGCTGCCACGATGTCAGATCAGCAAATGCAACAACTAGGCGATCAAACCATCGCCCAGCTTGACTCCCAGAACCACCTTGTTGCAGACGATAGCCAGTATGCAAAACGCTTGGCCGAGTTAACCCAAGGCTGGGAAACAGTCGACGGCCATACGCTTGACTATAACGTTTATCGAATAGAAGAAATGAATGCTTTTGCGGTACCCAACGGATCCATTCGACTGCATAGCGGGCTGATGGATGAGATGACCGACGATGAAGTGCGTTACGTTATCGCCCACGAGATCGGCCACGTCTCGTTAGGACACTCCAAGCGTGCTTTCCAGGTTGCCTATGCGGCTTCCGCTGCACGTGAAGCAGCTGCGGCCAGCGGCAGCACTACCGCCGCCGCACTATCAAGCTCTGAGCTTGGTGACCTGGGCGAAAAACTGATCAATGCTCAGTTCTCTCAAAGCCAAGAGAGTGCAGCTGATGACTATGCCATTGAGCTAATGCAGCGCCACGACATGAATGCAGAGGCTTCAGTTGCAGCTCTACGCAAAATGGAAGCCAAATACGGCAACAACAGCAGCGTCTTCTCCAGCCACCCAGCAGCGGGTGATCGTGCAGAGCGCCTAGAAGCTTCGTTCCAGTAAAGCTCAGGCACTGGTACTCCTGCCAAGTTAGTCTTGATAATGAATGGCAGGAGTATTGGTTGCTTAGGTTTACCGATTTTTCTTACCCCCACTAAGCCCACTCGCCCCCCTCTTCTTGCTGTTCGGACAGTTGCGTCAGGTAAGTGCCCTGCAAGATATACATCCGCTTTACATCGCGGTATTTGCCATTGATAAAGAACTCCTGCACCAAGTGGCCCTCTTCTATAAAGCCACTCTCCTCGTAAAGGTGAATCGCTTTGACATTATCCACCGCCACAATGAGATATACCTTGTGCAGGTTTAGAATGGTGAACGAGTAATGCAGCGCTTGGCGAATTAACGTGCGCGCAAACCCTTTGCCCTGATGCTCCGGGGTAATAATGATTTGAAACTCGCCGCTGCGATGGATGTAGTCGATCTCGATCAGTTCTACCAGACCGATGGCATTTCCATGGCTATCTTCAGCGACAAAGCGCCGTTCGGCGTTGTCATGGATATGCTTGTTATACAGCTCCTCCAGCTCATCAAATGACTCGTAAGGCTCTTCAAACCAGTACGACATAATGCTCTGGTTATTATTTAGCTCATGAACAAAGCGCAGGTCGTTGCGCTCCAGTGCACGCAAATAAAGTGTATGGCCCATTGCCCGCTTTCCTTATGAATATCCGTTAAGAATACTCGTTTTAAACTTGCCCGCCACTCGGTTCTTGCCTTTAGGTTAGGCCATTTTGGCCAGGCGTCTAAATGAAAACAGCTCCGCCAAAGGGTGTTCTCTACCCTCTATAAGCGCGCGCAGCAGTTTGGCGCCTATCATGCTATAGCTAATGCCGTTGCCGCCGTAGGCCATGGCAAAATGAACGCGAGGGCCTAGGGCGTCATGCGGGCCGAAAAAAGGTAGACCGTCGTCGGTTTCAGCAAAGGTGCCACCCCAAGAGAATGTAGGATTAATCTCGAGTTTAGGCCATAGCGTTTCTATTTTAGCTGTTAGCCCTTCGGCCTTTTCTTCTACCCTCGCATCGCGGCGCTTGGGAATATCTTCATCGTCGTCGTCTCCCCCTACGAGAAGTCGTCCATCGCAGGTAGTGCGCATATACAGGTAGGGGCGCGATGATTCCCACATCATGGTGTGGCGCAGTTTGCCCAATGCCTCTGGCGGTAGTGGGTCGGTAATCAGCGCATAGCTACTGCGATTGACGGCCACCTTTTCTGGCAGCCAGGCTTGAGACTCATACCCTGCGGCCATCACTACGTACTGGCAACGCAGCTTGGCGCCATTGGCCAGAGTGAGCGTGACGCCTTGATCATCCGGCGTCATCGTCTCCATCTGTGTGCGGTCATATACTTCTCCCCCACGCGCGACCACTCTGGAAAACAGCTGATATGCCATGCGATAAGGATCAATAGTGGCGGCTAGCTGAGTAAGAATAGCGCCGGGTGCCTCAAAGCCGTACTCCGCCAAAATAGCCTTGCGCTCAAGCCACTCGGCTTCAAAACCGTGTTTTTGGCGCAGCGCCAATTCCTCCTGAAGCGATGCGACATCCTCTTCGCTACTGGCATAGTAAAGGCTTTGCTGACGCTCAAAGTCCACATCGCCCAGCCCTGCCGCCAGGGACTCAAGCTCGCCAATGGCCTCTGCACAGGCGCGGTAAGCACGCACTGCATCGGCTTCGCCATAGCGCTCGGCTAGCTCTGTCATATGGGTGTCAATTTCGTACTGCAGCAAAGCCGTACTGGCGGCTGAACTGCCCCACCCAACATCCCGGCGTTCAAGCACCACCACATGGTGGCCACTGCGGCTTAGCTCATCAGCAATCAACGCCCCCGTAATACCGCCACCAATCACAACAGCCTCGCATTGGTGATCGCGAGTCAATTGAGGAAAGGTTTTCAACAGGCCATTTTTGACTGCCCAAAAGGGATAACCACTTTTCAGATCCATCTGTTTGCCTTTGCTTGAGAGACTTGCAGTATGCTGTTAACCATAGATGGTTCCCCAGAACTTGCTTGAGAAAACGCTTCCGAGTGATTGCTCCACACAATAAAGGAGATGCGCATGATTGATTTACGCAGTGATACGGTGACCCGTCCGACCTCTGCCATGAAAGACGCCATGATGGCCGCCCCGGTTGGCGATGATGTGTGGGGCGATGACCCAACGGTCAACGCGTTTCAAGCAAATCTGGCCGAACAGGCAGGTAAAGAAGCGGCACTGCTGTTTCCTAGTGGGACTCAAAGCAACCTAGTGGCACTAATGTCCCACTGCGAGCGCGGCGATGAGTACATTGTTGGGCAGTCCGCGCACGCCTATCGTTGGGAAGGCGGTGGCGCCGCGGTGCTGGGCAGTATCCAGCCCCAGCCCATTGAAAACGCCGCTGACGGTAGCCTGCCACTGGAAAAAATCAGTGCCGCGATTAAAGCCGACGATTTTCACTTTGCGCGTACTAAGCTGCTGGCATTAGAAAACACCATTGGCGGCAAAGTGCTGCCCGCAGAGTACGTATTAAAAGCCACTGAGCTTGCTCGCGAGCGCGGCCTGGCAACGCATTTAGACGGGGCGCGCTTATTCAATGCCGCTGTCGCAACCGACACCTCGCTCAAGCAGCTGTGCCTGCCGTTCGATAGCGTGTCGCTGTGCTTCTCAAAAGGCCTGGGTACGCCAATAGGGTCGGCGCTGGTGGGCTCACAAGCATTGATCGACCGCGCTCGGCGCTGGCGTAAAGTGGTGGGTGGTGGCATGCGCCAATCAGGTATTATCGCCGCCGCCTGCCAGTATGCGTTAGATCACCACGTGGCAGACTTAGCCGACGATCACCGCCGTGCAGAGCGCCTTGCAGCGGGCTTAGCAAAGCTGCCAGGAGTCGAGATCAGCGCTCAGACAACCAATATGGTATTCGCGCATTTTCCCGACGAGCATGTAAAGCCACTCTCCGCCTGGCTAAAAGAGCACGGCATTTTGATTGAGCTGCTTTACGCCACGCGTTTCGTTACCCATCGTGATCTTAATGACGCAGATATCGACAAAGTCATCGCGGTGATGGAGGCCTATTTTAGTCGCCATTAAAAACGAGTCGTCATTAACCAATAAATGGCTTAGCTAAGCGATGTCGCCCCTAGAGCAAGATGCACGGCGATACCCGCCATCATCAAGCCAATCAGGCCATCGATAATGCGCCATGCGATGGGTTTTGAAAGCCAAGGCGAAAGCGCAGCGCCGCCCCAGGCCAGAAGGCTGAACCAAAGGATGGACGCAGTAGATGCCCCCGCCACAAACACACCGGCGCTCTCCTGCTGGGCGCCAATGGCGGGTATTAGCAGCAGCGTATCCAGATATACCTGGGGGTTAAGCACGGTGACGGCAAGAGTGGCGAAAATCACTTTGGTTAAGCTGCGCGCTTTGCCCGCTTCGGCACTTAACCCTTGCCGCCCGCTAAAGGCTCTAAACAGCGCCTGAGCCGCCAGCCAGCTTAAAAACACTACGCCCACCCAGCGCATTGCCTCCAATGCGTTGGGCATCGTCAGCAGAAAAGCACTCACCCCAAACATGCCCGCCGTGAGCAGGATAATATCCGCGCTGATGCACAACCCTGCCGACCACCAGTGGTACTCACGACGAATAGCCAGCCCTAGGATATAGGCGTTTTGCGCCCCAATCGCCATGATAATCCCGCCGCACACCACTAGCCCGGTGATATAACTTTCCCACATTGCCCTGCCCCCATTGCCGGAATTAGCGTCGCGTTAATTAATCTGGCAATAAAGTAACCGGGAATGCTGATTGCTAAAAATCATCCTGCTAATGGGGTATTAGTTTTTCTTATACTCACCCTCTTACACACAGCCTATCTATTTTGATTCCAAGGCTATGGTTTGTTGGAACGTTTGAACTGAAGCGCACGCTCAACACCACGAATTTCCGCCATGCCGCGCAAACGCCCGATTGCCGGGTAGCCAGGTTTAAAGTCGCTGCGCAAATCACTCAACATCGCATGACCATGGTCTGGACGGAAGGGAAGTTGTTCGCCCCTTTTTGCTTCAATGTCCAGAATGATATCGACTAGGCGAACCATATCGGTATCACCCTCTAAATGGGCATCTTCGTGGAAACTGGCCCCATCTGCTTCCAAGGTAGTATTTCGTAAGTGCAAAAAGTGCACTCTATCCGCCTGTTCTTGCAATATTGCAGGCACATCGTTATCAGCTCGTACGCCCAGTGATCCAGAGCAGAGCGTGAAACCATTTACCGGCGAATCGACCATATTCGCAATATCTCTTAAGTCCTGGGCGGTTGAGACCACTCTCGGCAGCCCGAACAGAGAATACGGTGGATCGTCTGGATGAATCGCTAATCGAACGCCTGTATGCGCTATCTTTGGAATGACTCTTGAGAGAAACGAAGCGAGGTTTTCTCTCAAGACCTCAGCAGTAATGTCTTTGTAGGCAGCGAGCCGCTCGCTAAAGCTATCGAGACTGTAGCTTTCTTCAGCGCCTGGTAGGCCAGCAATAATAGTATTCGTTAGTTCCTCAACCTGATCTGCGTTCATTTCAGATAGGCGAGCCCGGGCTGATTCCTGCGTTTTCTCGTCATAATCTGACGCTGCGCCGGGGCGCTGCAGTATAAGCAAATCAAAAACGACGACGCTAAGCGCGTCATACCTTAAGCATAAGGCCCCATCAGGTAACTCATGGCGCAAGGACGTCCGGGTCCAATCAAGGACGGGCATAAAGTTGTAACAGATGGTTTTTATGCCAGCCTCGGCAAGGTTAATGGCACTTTCAGCCCAGGCATCGGCCAGTATTTCCCAACCATGGGCGTGAGTCTTTATATCCTCATGAATTGGAATGCTTTCTGCTACTGTCCACTCAAGCCCAGCAGCTTCGATAATAGCTTTACGCTCCATGATTTCACTCAAGGGCCACACACAACCGTTCGGTAAGTGATGCAAAGCCGTCACAACACCAGTCGAGCCCGCTTGTCGTACATCCGACAAGCTGATTGGATCGTCCGGCCCAAACCAGCGCCATGTATGTTTCATCAACCTTCTCCCCCGTATTATTAGTGTTAAATAATGCTCTTATTAAATCGTGCTCTTGTTAAACAGATAACCGTCAAAATTCGGGTCTTCCACGTCGGAAAGCTCCATTAGGGTGTCTCGGACGTTATCTAAATGAACCCACATCGCCTTACGCGCCCCTTCGGCATCTTTTAGCTGCAGTGCAGAGAGAATATCCTGATGATCCTTTAGCCATTTTTCTCGGTAGTTGGTATCAAATATCCGCTCATGCAGTCTGGCCCACATCAAGCTCTGGTCTCTTTTGGCCCACAGTTCAGAAACCATATCGACCAGTACACTGTTTTGCGTGGCCTCTGCTATCAGGCGATGGAATAGTTCATCACTGGAGTAGTCGTTATTCTTTTCTTCAATGCCCTTGCGCTCCATATCAAGCGCTTCCCGCATGCGTACAATATCGTTTTTGGTGACTGACACCGCGGCAAAGCCGGCGATGCTGCTTTCCAAAAGCTGCCTTGCCTGTAACAGTTCAAACGGTCCTATATCATCCACAACAGGCTGTGCTACCGAGCGACTGTCGGAAAGCAAATAGATGCCAGACCCTTTTCTCACTTCAACCAGCTCTTCAATTTCAAGCATGAGTATGGCTTCGCGTGCGGCAGACCTGCCCACGTTCAAAGCCTCTGAAATCTGACGCTCAGTCATAATACGATCGCCGACTTTATACCCTTTCTGCTGAATCAAAATCTTTAAGTCGCGAGCCAGCTCCTGGTAACGCCGTAAACCTTTATGCATTAGATTTCATTTCCATTTTTAATCTTTTATAGAGTGGTAAAAAGAAGCTAGAACATTAAATGCTTCTTTTTTTGTAGATTTATCAGCAGCAATTAACCCTTTTCGATTGAATCCTCTCTGGAAGATATTTTGTCTTCGCTCAACTCTAAAATCGTATAAAATCCAAGGCGACATGCCTTTGATATACGCTAATTTTTGCAGCGTATCGATCTGCCGCCGGTAAACATCCGCCATATACTTTTCGCTGAACAGGCCTTCAGATGGGCCTTGAGACGAGTTATCGCCATCCGCCCCCGTTTCAGAAATGATGACGGGGCGATCAGGGTCGGAATTTTTTCCGATGGCGTACAGGTCGTCGAAGTTTTCATCGTACCAACCGTAGTACTCATTAATGCCTATAACGTCTAAATGGTCGACTAACCGATCCTCAATTTTCAATTTTGCATGATTAATTAGGCACGCTGCGGCGACTAAGCGCGTGGGGTCATACAAGCGTGCAGTTTCAGCCAGGTCTCGCATAAAAGAGAGACGACTATCCGTATCTGGATTCTCGTTACCAATCGACCAAATAATGACGCTAGCCCTATTGCGATCACGCTTTATTAATTCAATGAGTTGGTTTTTAGCGTCTTTAAGCGTGTTGTGATTATCAAAGTCAATGGCCCAGTAAACGGGAATTTCTTGCCACAGTAAAAAGCCCATCTCATCGGCTAGTTCAGCTGCGCGTTCATGATGGGGATAGTGCGCGAGGCGAAGAAAATTGCACCCGAGCTCTTTCGCATGAGCGAGCCGTCTGCGAATGTCTTCGTCGGACGTCACTTTCCCTAGGATGTCGTCGTCTTCATGGACAGAAATGCCGCGTAGCCAGATAGGCTCGCCGTTTAGGAGAATATCTACCCCTTGGCGAACGATGGAGCGGAATCCAACATTGTCAGTGATACGGTCTTCACCAGCCGTCAGCACCACTTTATATAGGCGTGGGTTTTCAGGCGACCATCGCTCTGGCTCTGCTGCTATTCGGCAAGTACCTTTGCCATGTTCAATGTTAATCTTTTGAGCAATTCCTAATTCAGGTATCTCAAGGTGAGCATGGTGAATGCTGGGGCCATCAACAGCGCTATCAACAGCTCTATCAACAACTACATCAACCTCTATCGCCCTTCCATCCTGAGAAAGGCGAATGAACATATCGCGAATGAATTCTCTGGGTAAGCTAAAGAGCTCGACCTCGCGGTAAACGCCACCGTAATTAAACCAGTCTGTATTGCGCATCGGGACGCGATCCAGCGTACGGGTATTATTGACACACAGCATCAGCCAATTGGTTTCTTCGGCAAGGTCATCCGTCAACTCAACGTAGAAGGGCGTCGAGCCGCCATAGTGATTGCCTAGGAATTTTCCGTTAAGAAATACTTTACAGTCGTACTGAGCCGCACCGACCCTAAGGATGTAGCGTTGGTCTGATTCCGCGTCACTCTCTCGCTTTTTAAAAAGCTCTGGGGGCAGCTTTTTGGTGTACCAAGCACTGCCCTCAAAGAAGTACCACTTTTCCTTTAACATGGCCCAGTTTGAGGGCACCGGGATGGACTCACCCATAAATGGGTCGTAGTCCCAGGGTTCAATGCGATCAACAGGGTTGGCCGGCTGCATTTCATACCACTTTTGACGCAGACCTGTATCAAGCAAATCCACGCAAAAATTCCAACTGCCGTTAAGCGACGTCGACGTGCGGCCTTTCGTGAACACCATTGTGGAGTGGTTCAGATTTTGCAGATTGAACGGCACGTCGTACTCTTCGTCATGTAACGACGTTAGGGCATTCTCAGCCAAGGATGATCGCTCTAGCATCTCCCACCTCCCCTGCAGCGGTTTTAGTTAGCCTCGGCCTTGATTCGGCTGATTAGGTCGGCCAATTCAGCAGATTGGTTGGCCACTTCATCGTGCATAGGCATGACCGCTTCAATAAAGGGCGCTTTATCTACTTCATGAATCTCAACCCCCATCTCAGTCTCTGCGGTTTCCAATGCTGCCATTGCCGCTTTATTCCAGGAATCGGAATGGAATGCCTGAGCTTCTGATGCCGCCTGTCTCATCGCCGCTTGCTGATCCTCCGACATACGATCCCAGGCGCAGCTGGAGATGACTACCACGGATGGGATGATGGTATGTTCATCAAGCGAAAAATGGCTTGCTACCTCGCCATGACGCGCGTTCGTCAGGGCCGTTGGGTTATTTTCTGCCATCTCGACCACCCCTTGCTGAAGCGCACTGTAAAGCTCGCCCCAATCAATAGGTGTCGGATTGCCTCCCAACAGCTCAACCATTCTTACCGCTGATGGGCTTGGTTGTACTCTTACATTCAGGCCCTCTAGGTCTGCTGGCGATTGAATGGCCCGGTCACCATAAAAGGAGCGAGCCCCCTCGGTTAAAAAGGCAACCCCTATGAATCCTTTATCACGTGACGCGTTAAGAATATCTTGGCCAATATCTCCGTTAATGACCCGTTCAAAATGCTCTTCGCTTTCAAAAATGAAAGGTAAATTCATGGCGCTGTACATTGGCTCGAATGCTTCCAGTTCGGCCGTATTGCTGCGCGCCATATCCAATGTACAGTTTTGTACCAACTCCATGGATTCACGCTGCGAGCCAAGCTGTGCGTTGGCATAAATGCGGATATCCAGTTCACCATCGGTGAGCTCTGAAAGACGTTCACTCATGTACTGCATGCTGACATGAGTAGGATGGTCTTCAGGATTATTGTGGTTCAGCCGCAGTGTCTGGGCTTGAGCTGAGGCCGCTGACATGAACAGCGCCGCACTGATTAGAGCCGTATGTCGCAAGGCTTTTGTTGTCATCAGCTGTTTCTCCTGCTTGTTATGCTTGTTGTTGTGATTGTTGTCGTGAAAGCCGACTGTCATTGAGGCACTCACTTTCTAAGTTACAGATGCAAGATGGCTTACCGACTATATCATGTCAACCAATAAAACAAATTGGTTGACATCTTTTAGAGTAGAAGCGACTCTCTGCACAATGACTAGGGAGTAAGAAGCTAGTCACCAATACACAAAAATAAAACCAGAGGTCTTACGTATGAAACGCACAATGGACTATGTGCTTGGCACGTCTGTGTTTTTAATACTGTTGATCATCGTCGTCAGTGTGACGTGGCAAGTATTATCCCGGTACGTACTAGGCACCCCAAGCACAGCGACAAGTGAAATCGCTCGCTTGTTGTTCATGTGGTTAGCGCTACTTGGAGGTGCTTACACCTTTGGCCAAGCTCGACATCTCGCCATTGATATATTGCCTCTTGCCTTAAACGGCCGCTCACGTCAGTTACTTAATACACTCATACTGTTAATCGTGGCTGGCTTTGCCTTCTTTGTAATGGTTTGGGGTGGTTGGCAAATGGTCTCCCGAACGCTGGCATCGGGCCAAATCACCCCCACGTTGAGACTCCCCATGGGCTATGTATATGGTCCCATTCCAGCTTCCGGGCTAATCATCATTTTTTACTGTTTTATCTTTTTAGGGCGGGTTTGGCTTAACCCTAAGTCGGAGGGCGGCTTCACTATCGATCCGCAACAAGCACCTGCTCCACAAGAGAGAGATTAATATGAATATAACCGTCCTGGTGCTTTTTGGGTCGTTCGCGCTTTTAATGGTCTTAGGCATACCCATTGCGTTCGCGATTGGCGTATCTGCGACACTCACCTTCCTGCTATTCATGAGCGTCGACCAATCCCTCAGCATTGTTGCCCAGCAAATAGCGTCGGGGCTTGATAGCTTTACGTTAATAGCCATCCCCTTCTTCATTTTAGCTGGCAACATTATGAATCGAGGCGGCATCGCACTTCGCCTTATCGATTTAGCGAAAGTGCTTGCCGGAAGGCTTCCCGGCTCGCTTGCCCACGTCAATATCATTTCCAATATGCTGTTCGGCGCTTTATCCGGCTCAGCCGTTGCGTCAGCGGCGGCCGTTGGGGGCGTAATGGCTCCTATCCAGAAGCGGGAGGGTTATGATCCTGCTTTTTCGACAGCCATTAACGTCACCTCTTGTCCTACGGGCCTGTTGATTCCTCCCAGCACAACACTCATTGTTTACTCGCTGATTACTGGCGGCACGTCGATAGCCGCGCTTTTTTTGGCGGGTTATATCCCCGGTATCATCATGGGCTTATCCCTGATGGTGGTGGCAGGGATCATATCTAAAAGAAAGGGCTACCCCGTCGCGGAGAAACCCTCCCTTGCTGAAGTTAAATCAGCAGTACGCCGGGCGATATTACCTTTAGGCCTTATTGTAGTGGTGATTGGCGGTATTATTAGTGGCGTATTTACGGCGACCGAAGCCTCAGCGATCGCAGTTGCTTATTCACTGTTCCTGTCTTTATGTTGGTACAGAGAAATAGGGGTAACGGATCTTCCCAAGATCTTTATCGACTCGGTCGTCACAACGTCTATCGTATTATTTTTAATCGGCTGCTCCATTGCCATGTCCCGCGCCATGGCGTTCGGCGACATACCTTTAACGATCTCTTCTTTTATGATCGGTATATCTGATAATCCGATCATCATTCTACTGTGCATTACCGCCGTACTGCTGGTGATTGGTACTTTTATGGATATGACACCAGCACTGCTTATCTTCACCCCTATCCTTATGCCAGTGATGCAGGATATCGGTATAGACCCGGTTCACTTCGGCATCATCATGACGATCAATCTCTGCGTCGGTATCTGTACCCCGCCAGTGGGCTCAGCACTGTTTGTCGGCTGCTCCATCAGTGGCGTGAGTATTGGTCAAGTGATGAAACCCATCCTGCCATTTTATTTAGTCTTGATAGCCATTGTTCTACTGGTGACCTTCGTTCCACAAATCAGCTTATTTTTGCCCCAGCTTATTTTAGGTTATTAACGAGTTGGTTCCAGGTGATGACCACCGTTAAATCCTGAATTCAGGAATCAAAGGATAAACAATGAAAACCTTAAAAAACTGGCGCCTGGAGCACCACGACGACACGACAGTGCAACTGAGAGTGCACGATAGACATTTAATCTCCATCAACATTCTCGACAACCAATTGTTCCGAGTGCGGCTGCTAAAAGATGGTGCATGGCGCCTTAACCGCTCATGGACGGTAAACCCGGATGGCCACACCTTACCAAAGGGCCGCTCTCGTGATTCGGTGACGGGGTTCAGTTGTCCCCAGTACAAGCTTGGGTGGTCGGATGGGCAGTTGCAGATCGAGACCGATGCCTTACGGCTCATCGTCTCTCAGCCACTGCATTTTAGGTGGGAAGCCTTCGTGGGTGAGGGCTGGAAGTATTTAACTGAAGACAGACCCACCGGCGCTTATATGCTGGGCGTTAAGAACCATGCCCACGCCCACTATTTACGTCGGCACCCCGATGAGCGGGTTTATGGCTTGGGCGAAAAAGCCGGGCTGTTAGAGCGGACGGGGCGGCGTTTCGAAATGCGCAGTTTAGACGCCATGGGATATGACGCAGAGCGCACCGACCCGTTGTATAAACACCTGCCGTTCACCCTTACCCAAACCGCGTCCACCGGTAGTTTTAGTATCTTCTACGACACTTTGAACACCTGTGTATTGAACATAGGGCAGGAGCTTGATAACTACCACGCCCCTTAT
The DNA here is from genome assembly GCF_021021315.1 of Halomonas sp. IOP_14. Taxonomy (NCBI): domain Bacteria; kingdom Pseudomonadati; phylum Pseudomonadota; class Gammaproteobacteria; order Oceanospirillales; family Halomonadaceae; genus Halomonas; species Halomonas sp. IOP_14. The sequence continues at coordinate 12,476 of NZ_JAINWD010000046.1, forward strand.
CGCTCCTTTACGGCCGATGATGGCGACCTGGATTACTATTTCCGCTGGTCTCCACAGCTTCTAGACCTGGTGAAGAGCCAGTTGGCCTTAACCGGGGGGATGGCATTTCCGCCACGCTGGTCGCTGGGCTATTCCGGGTCAACCATGGCCTATACCGATGCACCCGACGCTCAGGATCAGCTCATCGGCTTTTTGCGAAAGCTGGAGAACGAGGCTATCCCCTGCGACAGCTTTCATCTTTCTTCGGGTTACACCTCCATTGAAGATAAGCGTTATGTGTTTCATTGGAATAACGACAAGGTGCCCAATCCAACCACGTTGACGAAAGCCTTTAATGATTCCGGGGTGCGATTGATCGCCAACATCAAGCCCTGCTTGTTAAGGAACCACCCGCGCTACGCAGAAGGGGCAAACAATAAATTATTTATCCAAGACAGTGAATCTGACACACCGGAGCTTTCAAGCTTCTGGGACGATGAAGGCTCTCATCTCGACTTCACCAATCCCGATACGCTCAGTTGGTGGAAAGAGAACGTCACTCAACAACTGCTGAACCTCGGCATCACTTCCACTTGGAATGATAACAACGAATTTGAAGTGTGGGATCATGGCGCTCGCTGCGTTGGCTTTGGTGAAGAGGTCGAGGTGGGGCTGATACGGCCCTTGCATTCGCTGTTGATGGTTCATGCTTCATGGGAGGCGCAGTCACAACATGCGCCCCAACATCGCCCATACGTGGTGACCCGCTCAGGCTGTGCTGGCCTACAACAGTTTGCCCAGACCTGGACGGGAGACAACAAAACCAGTTGGGAGAGCCTGCGTTGGAATATCCGCATGGGGCTGGGCCTGTCGCTTTCGGGAATCTACAACATTGGGCATGACGTCGGCGGGTTTGCTGGCCCCCAGCCTGGGCCAGAGCTTTTACTCCGTTGGGTTCAGAACGGCATTTTTCACCCCCGGTTCTCCATTCACAGTTGGAATAACGATGGCTCTGTGACCGAGCCTTGGACGCACCCCAGCGTTGCCGACGGCATCCGTGCCGCTATCCAATTCCGCTACCGCTTGTTGCCTTATTTTTATACCTGCCTTTGGCAGGCGGTAAACAACCACGAACCCATGCTAAGACCCACCTTCCTCGACCATGAGAATGACGCACAGACTTATGCAGACACCGACGATTTTCTTCTAGGTCGAGACCTACTCGTAGCGTCTGTGGTTGAGCAAGGCGCAGATAAGCGGCGCATCTATCTGCCCGACAACCATGCAGGATGGTGGGACTACTGGACAGGCCAATTGCATGCCCCGGGAACATGGTTTGAGAAGCCGGTTTCATTGGCGGATATGCCGCTGTTTGTTAAGGCTGGATCAATACTGCCGCTTGCTAATGAGGCCATAAAAGCAACGCCGGAGGCGCAAGTTGGCCGAACGTTGGCACTGTTTCCACAGCCTGGATCGTTTTCCTGCACCTCACTGATTTACGATGATGACGGCGAGTCCAAAGATGGCCCGCACTGCATCACCACTCTGCTGCTTACCGGCGATGAGCATAGTTTGGAACTGCAAATCAGCCAGGCTGGGGATATGCCTTTTCCATTTAAACAGCTCAATATAGTGCTACCAGCAGGTGAAAATCGCCCCTTGCACTACGGTGGTCGCGTCATAGAGCATGGCGGGCTAATCACCGTGGGAGAAGCGTCGTGAGCAGCGATAACACATTACTTTGGCGCTTTTGCACGAGCCGCTATCGCTGAAATGGTAAACCAGAAGGCTTTTCTATGAATAATTACCTACACACTGATTTCTTGCTGGATACAGAAACAGCACGCCGCCTCTACCATGATGTAGCTGCGGACTTGCCGATTATTGACTACCACAACCATCTTCCGCCCGAAGAAGTGGCTCACAATCGCAGCTGGGACAACCTGGGCGATCTATGGCTGAGCCATGACCATTACAAGTGGCGTGTCATGCGCTGGGCGGGCGTCCCTGAATCTCACATTACCGGTAGCGCAACAGATAAAGAGAAGTTTCTGGCGTTTGCCCAGATTCTGCCTAAGGCAATTGGCAACCCCATGCACCACTGGAGCCATCTCGAACTGTGGCGCTACTTTGGTGATGAAGGCAAGTTGATCAACGGCGATACCGCAGAGGAGATTTGGCAAAGCACGCAAGCAATGCTGAGCCAGCCTGAGTTCCGCGCCCAGGGTTTGCTAAAAAAGATGAAGGTCGAACTCATTGGCACCACCGATGACCCGCTCGACCGCCTTGAGCACCACCAAGCATTTGCTGCCTCGCCACACAAAGGTGAGCTTTCCATGGTGCCTACCTTTCGCCCGGATCGCGCGCTGGCAATCGAAGGCGCAGGTTTCAATAACTACCTTGAAAAACTGGAGACCCTGACCGGACAGCCCATCAGCACCTTCGAGCATCTGGTAAGCGCACTCACGGATCGCCTGGAGTACTTCATTGCCAACGGCTGCCGTGCCGCCGACCACGGTATTGGCCAGCTAGAACAGGCCGATGAGCTAAGCGCTAGCCAGCTTGACGCCATTCTTGGAAAAGGCCGCCAGGGCAAAGCCTTAGAGCCAAAGGAAGCAGAGAGCTTCCGTATGGCCGTATTGGTAGCACTTGGCCGTGCGTACGCGCGGGCTGACCTGGTGATGCAACTTCACATAGGGCCACTACGTAATAACAGTACGCAAATATTAACGGCGGCGGGCAGCGACTCAGGTGCTGATTCCATTCAAGATAAGCCCATTGCCGAGCCGTTAAACAAATTGCTGAATCGCATGGATAGCACCAATGAGCTGCCGCGCACCATTCTTTATGCGCTGGATCCCAGTAAAAACCCCATCATCGTCACCACGGCGGGTAACTTTCAAAGCGGTGGCATAGCAGGCAAGGTACAGGCGGGGACTGCATGGTGGTTCAATGATCAAATTGACGGCATGGAAAACCAGATGAACCATCTGGCGCAAATGGGCCTGTTGTCTACCTTCACCGGCATGCTAACGGACAGTCGCTCCTTCTTGTCCTTTCCCCGACATGAATATTTCAGAAGGCTGCTTTGCCGTATCGTCGGCCGTTGGGTTTCTGAGGGGCTGGCACCGAATGATCACAAGCTGCTTGATGAGATCATTGCGGATATCTGTTACCACAATGCACGCCGCTGGTTCATTGAATGAACTCATTAAAAATCTTTTTAACATTCATGGATCCCTTGACCGAACAGTGATCTAGCTTAGTGGTGTGCTTTTTGACACAGGTAGACGCTTCTTTCGCTTGCGAAATTCAGGGGAAAGTGGACAGAGCCCGCAGTAACTGCCTCCTGGCAAAAGATAGTCAAGGCAGCAGTGCCGATGGAGCCGCACCGGCACCTCCCCTTCCTCTGTGACCCGAATCGTTTGCCGTCTAGTGCCGAACATCGGGTTGCGTTTGTTACCGGGCCAGGTGCGATGCTCCAGCAGGTACGTTTTATCGTTAGCAGCCCGCTGGGCAGTACCGGGAGAAAATGAATCTAACTGTTGTGCGAGTGTAAGAAGTGTCTCTAATCGCCGCGCAACATTTCCCCACAATATCTTGGTAGGCACTTGAGTACGCGAGGAAAGGTAGGTAATAAGCGGCTCCAAATGCTCTTTTATTAGAGGAGAATAGCGTCGCTGAGCGTCGAGCCCAGCAATGCTTTCGCCAAGATGAGGAATTACGAAAGCGACTGGTGCTGCATTTTCATCCAATATTACCGAAATATACTCCGGTTTAACGGGGAATCCATGCTGCAGTACTGTTGCGGCGGCGGCGATAGGAGGAATAAGAAGAGTGACGTATTTCAGCAGCCAGATAGATGCCACTGGCCGCAAGTCGTTAAAATCGTAAAAGCGAGCACGCCGTACCAAAATGTCGTCGATCTTCTCTGGCTCGCTCAGCAGGTCGGTAAGAAGATATGCATGGCATCCCGCCGTCTCGCTACAGATCAGACCTTGACCGTAGTGTGCCCAATCGCCTTGAAAGATGGGGGACAGTAGTTTGATCATTAGATGGCGTCAGAATCCTAGGTTGATTGAAGTCTGCCTAAAGTGATCTATCACTCGCAGAGTCCGAAATAAGAAGAAGTGCAGTATTGCGGGAAATCAATGGCATCAAAGACCCATTTGCGCTTCTAGGGCCTCAACAAGAGCTTCGGAGAAGACTAGGGCAGAAGGAAGAGCACCAAAATGATGAAAAGTCGCAGGCAAGTAGATCTCATCCCCGCGCTGTAAGCTGCGCATATGTTGCCAGGTACCCTGTGTGGAGAATTGCTCATGAACGGGGCTGTTAGCGTAGGGGCTTTCCAATATCACCAAGCGGGCATCAATGTCGATCAATGCGTCAATGCTGACAGTCGTAAACCCCCAGTGGTTGCTTTCCCCTTGCCAGGCATTGGTTAGCTCCAACTGCTCCAAGGCACTTTGAAACATGCTGCTGTTACCAAAGACACGAGCATGACGGTTATCCATTAAGCGAATGATTAAAAGGGGCGGCTGGTTATCTGGGATACTATCCCGCAATGCATAGAGATGGTGTTCAGTTTCGCGGATTAAGCGTTCCGCAGACCTCTCATCATTGATGTATTTGCCAAGTTCCCGAGTGAAAGAGGTCAGTTGGTGCCATGGGTCTGCCCTTGTTTCAATGTCATAGGGCGTTAGGCTCGTCAATGAAGAAATACCAGATAACCGAGCAGAAATCTGAGCTAAATTCGGCGAAACCAAAATCTGCTGTGGCGAAACTTGACTTAGAAGTTCCAAGTTAGGCTGGAAGCCTATGCCAAGGTTCGTAGACCCCATCAACCTAGTGGTAGAGAAGTATTGGGCCTCAGGATCCGTCAGCGACGTAGGTATTATATCCATCGCTACCATTGTTTCGACGATACGGATATCGAGAGCGGCAATGGCTGAACTATTAGAAGACGCTAGGCTTATAGTAGGCAGCGTTAAAATAGCAATGACGACAATCGTCACTACGCTATTAAATAAAGGCCTAAGGACGATCGTGAAACCCGGCATGATATTCTCTTATGATCGACTAAGGACGAGTATGGATAATTCCAAGAATGGGGGCTGCTGCCCCCTCCCTCTTTTTTTGAGGCTGGTATTTTGAACATAGCAAGTTCAATCAGAACTCGAAGCGGACACCGCTATAGAATGTTCTTGGGTCACCCACGCTTATCCGGGTATTGCCGCCTGAGGCAACAATATACTCTTCATCGGTAACGTTCTTGATACCCAAGTCAAAACGTAGGCGATTGCCGTTACCGACAGGGAGGTAGTACCAGAGGCCGGCATCAACAACGGTATAGTCACCAAGCTCAAAGCCATGAAGAGTCTCGCCAAGATTATTAACGTGGCCATTATCACCATAGCGATTGCTAGCATAGGTAATGCCACTGCCGATACCTAGCCCCCGAAGAGCGCTTTCAGGGTTCTGGAATTCGTAGCTTGCCCAAAGGCTGGCAGTCGTGTCAGGTACGTTACGCGGTTGATTGCCGTTCGTTGCTTCGTTATCGCTAACTATCTCGGCATCAAGCAAGCCAATAGCGCCACGCAAGTTGAAGCCATCGACAGGGTTAGCGGCGATAGAGACCTCTACGCCTCTAGAGGTGATGCCACCAGTAGGCACTGGCTCTCCGTTGATGGTTTCGACCACGTTATCTTCTTCAAGATCAAAAACCGCGCCGGTAATAAAGTAGCGGTTATCGGCAGAACTCCACTTCACACCTGCTTCGACCTGTCGACCTTCTCTAGGATCCTGTTCGAAAACTTCTTGATTTCCTACATATATATTTTGAGGCTCGAAGGTGTCTGCATAGCTGAAGTATAGATTTAACCCTGGCATGGTCTCCCAGACTAATCCGAGCCCCTTCGTAAGCTTACTGCTGCTAACTGAGTCGATATCGCTTGTTGAACCTGTCAAAAAGTTATCGTTATGGTAGCTGCTCTCCGATATTTCATATCTAAGCCCAAGGTCAAGCGTCACTGCATCCGTTAGCGAGAACTCGGTAGCCGAGAACACACCATGTGATTTTTGGCTAACATCATAAAATTGTTCGCTGCTGGGAGAGTCAAGGTCATTAATAAGAGTGAAAGAGTCAGGCGATGATACAGTGCCCCCAATCTGAGGATTACCGCTTAAGTAACGCCACTCATGGCTGAACTCTCGATATTCCACCCCCGTTGCTACACGTATTGGTATAGCCGTGTCGATTTCACCGATGAGCTGGGAGCGAGCAAATTTATATATACGCATGCGGTCTTGGTTGGCACCAACACGCCGGATTAGCGTATCTCCAGCAAGCTCGCTGCTAACATCGGCTCCAACAGAAATGACTTCGGCACGAAGGTCTTCTCCCGTTTCTCTAGAGTAAAAGAGCTTGTTGTCGATTTCCCAGGCTGAATCTGCCAACGGAATGACAACGTCAAGCTCAGCAAGGTGATATTCACTGTTGCGCTCATTGGGAATATTTCCATCGAAGCGAGTATCAAAAGGAACATCCGCTAGTCGGCGTCGCAAATCCCCCACTGGTACCGTAATTAATCCTCTATCTATTTCTCGGCGATCTTTAGAATACTCATGATTGAAGCCTACGCTTGCACCGGAATCACCTTGCCAGAGTAGCGCAGAAGACAAAAACTGCCGGTCAACGTTGGTATCACGAAATGTCTCGCTGTCCTCAAGCGAGCCCGTGATCCGATAGGCCAAGTTTTGGCTCTCACCGACGGGGCCCGTGAGATCGATGGTTCCACGTCGTTGCCCATGCTCATCGAAGGTTGTCGAAATGGAATGTTCGCGTTGAAACTGTGGCTGCTTGGTTTCTATATTAACGATGCCGCCCGGCGACATCCGGCCGATATCGGCCACGGGCCCTTTGATGAGTTGAACATTATCAATAGTGGCTGGATCAATACGGCTTTCATGGCTAAAAGGAACGCCATTACGATAGAAGTTATCGTTGCGGTTGAAGCCACGAATCAATGAGTGCTCCCGGGTACCACCATAGCCATCAGCCACAACCACATTGGGTGATAGGCGAAAGGCATCGGCCATTTCTCGAGCCTGCTGATCGAGCAGGAACTGCTCAGGAATGACGTCGATGGATCGAGGCACATCAATAATATCTTTGGGAAGACGCATTGAAGAGTCAGCGTAGCGGCCTTCATAGCGGGCAGGTAGGGTGCCGTAGACCGAAACGGTTTCTAAGTTCTGAGCAGCACGCTCATTCAGGCTCTCCAGCCGATAACTACCCTCAGCACTGCGCACGGCCGCAAGGCCGGTACCTGCCAACAAGCGCTCCAAACCTTCGTCTACTCCATAGCTGCCCTGCAGCCCGGCGGTTTGCTTGCTAGCGGTCAAGGAGGCATCGAAGGCAATCTCGATGCCTGCACTGACCGCAAAACGGTTTAAAGCCGTATCTAGCTGTCCTGCCTCTATGGAATAGCGTTGCTGAGCCGCGGCACCCTGACCTGCCGCTTGCTGGGCAAGCGCCGTTGCGGGCAGACCCATCAAACAACTGGCGAGTAGACTGTATTGAATGGCGCGGGCCAAAGGCGTTCGGATAAAGCGTGAGTGCGCTTGCTGCGTCGTCATGAAGATCCCCGTTGATTTTTATGTCTACATCTTCTATTCCGAACGAGAACGAGAATCCCTCAATGTTTTCTGAAATTTTTCTTTCTAGCTTTCGTTAGTGTTACGCGACGCGACCGTAACCCATAATGGCGTTCGGTAGACCACCTTTAACGACAGCGCATCGGCCAGGCTGGCCAGGGCGCGGTCGGTATCTTGCAGCGAGAACACGCCGCTCACCCGCCGGTCGGCTACCTCTGGCGCGCAGCGCACCACGCCATGGCGATAGCGGGCTAATATTTCGACCACCTCACTAACTCGCATGCCTTCGGCCACCAGCCGCCCCTGAAAGCGGGCTAATCCAGCGGGCCCTAAGGGAACAGGTGGAGTTACCCCATCGGCGCTCATGGCAGCCTGATGGCCAGCATCCAGTGTCGTCCGTTCGGTATTTCCACGCAGCTCCAGAGCCACCCGGCCTTCGTAAACGGCCACTTGGGTGCTGTCAGTATGCTGCTGCACGCTGAAGCGGGTTCCCAGCGGATAGGAAAGTCCTTCCTTCGTCATAACGCTGAATGCCCGGGCATCCGGTGTTTTTGCCGTGGTGATCAGCACTCCACCACGTAGCAGGTGGAGCCGCCGCTGGTGAGCATCGAACCTTATGTCGATGGCGGTATCGGTATCCAGCACCAGATGAGTACCATCGCTCAGCGTCACTTCGCGGCTCTCACCAATACCAGTGGCGTAGTCAGCGAACTGACGCTGCCACTGGGGCGTGCGCGGTAGCCCAAACCCCAGCCCGCCTAACAGCACGGCCAAGCCGCCCCACTGCAGCAAGCCCCGCCGGGAGACCTGGGAAGACGAAAACAGCTCGCTACGGGCAGCGTGACGCGGCAACGCAGCCAGCCGGCCATCAATCGCCTGCAACTGCTGCCAGGCTCGCTCATGTTCCGGCGACGCTTGTCGCCAGGCCAGGCAAGCCTCGCGCTGGGCCTCGCTGATGTCGTCGCTCCATAGTCGTGCCATCCACAGGCTGGCCTGCTCCAGCACGGCAGGATCAATGGCCTCATGGGAAGCGTCGGCTGACGTGCGGCTCATAGCATTCACTTAAGGTTGAGATTCGCTTATCGCGCGGTGGCAGGCCAGCAGCGCCCGGGCGATATATTTCTCTACCGAAGAGACAGAGACACTCAGCGTCTCGGCGATGTCTTGATAACTCTGGCCGTCCAGGCGACACATAAGAAAAGCTCTGCGAGGTTTGTCGGGAAGCTCATGGAGCAGCGCATCGATCTCGACCAGCGCTTCGATAGTGAGTGCTCGCTCCTCCGGAGAAGGCGCGATTGTCTCTGGAAGCAGGCTAAGAGTTTCCAAATAGGCAGTTTCGATTCGACGACGGCGGTAATGGTCGACGACCAGCCCTTTGGCGATCTGTGTCAAGAAACGGCGTGACTGTTCCGGCACTGGCGTAGTGCCCCGCGCCAGTATGCGTAGGTAGGTATCGTGCGCGAGATCGGCAGCAGTATGGGAACAGCCCAGCTTGGCGCCCAACCAGCGCCGCAGCCAGCTATGATGATTGTGATAGAGGGTGTCGAAAGGAACCTCGCTTCCGCCCTGTTGCTTTATCGATACCATCGCCCGTTGCCATTGATTGCCTGTGCCAAATGCCCCCAAAAAAGGGGCAAAACCAGACACAAATAATAAGTGATAATACTTATCATTACAAACAATATAGCGATGTAAAGCACCTGCAGATAACAGAATGGCGCTAGGGGGTGGTTGGCTCCTCCAGAGCCTCGACGAGGGATTCGGCGAAGCGGAGGGCTGAGGGGAGAGCACCAAAACCCCAAAAATCGCCCGGGATGTAACTGATTTTACCTTCTCGCTGGCTAATCAGCGTTTGCCAGATGTCACTACTTTCTAAGCTTTCACGGATCCACTCTTTGTAAGCTGGACTCTCTATAATAAATAAATGACCTTCTGCTCTAGCTAGCACATCAATAGTAACGACTGAAAGACCTGTAGCACTTGCTGATGGCTCCCACGCGTTGGTTAACCCTAACTGATCAATAACTCCATGTAATATATTGTTTTTCCCGTATACCCAAGCATGGCGATCATCTCTGAATTGAGCAATAAGAATGGGTGTTTCCTTGTTTTTTATTTGATCTCTTAAGATAGCTAACCGTTGGTTTGCTTGTGCAGTCACAATCTCAGCTTCTTCCTTAAGATTAAGCTGCTCTGCAATCTCAAAAGTAAAGTCAACAATTGCCCCCCATGGATCATGCTTAAAAGGGTAAAGTGAAGTGTCAATAGTGGGCGCTATTTTTGATACGTGCTGTAGCAAAATTGAATTTTCACCGAGCAAGAAGTCAGGCTCATAGCTTGAAATTAGTTCCATGTTCGGCATGGATTTTAAACCTACGTCAATGCCATCTTCCTTTTCTATAACTTCGTTTCCAGTCCACCCCTGGTAGTTTCGAAGCTGGGCAATAGCTATCGGTGAAACTCCTAGCATGCTAAGAGTTTCAGCGGCAGCCCAGTCAGATGTAACAATTGACAGTCTTTCATAACTTATCGCGTAGTTTGAGAAAAGAAAAAAAATGGATATTAATAAAATCTTATTTTCCATGGTCTTATTGAAGCCCAGAATATTAACTGAAAATCCCCTAAAGTTAACTTTAGGGGATTCATTCTACCAAGCGTAGGATATCGTTCCTATCACATTTCTTCCAACACCATACTTACACGAGTCACCGAAATATCCACAGTCACTTACGTACTCTTTGTCGGTGACATTATTTGCATTAACTTGTGCATGCCAGCCATCAAAGCTAGCATCGACTTTTGAAAAGTCATAGCTCAATGATGCGTCAAACAGTGTCGTAGAGGGAAGTGAGTTTTCGTTGGCACTATCGTAGTAGCTTGAGCCTATATAGCGTACGCCAGCCCCAAGGCCTAATCCACTTAACATGCCATTTTCGAACTGATAATTAGTCCATAAATTTGCCATATTCTCGGGCGTCCCCGTTGGCCTTTTTCCTAGATCATCTCCGTTGCTTTCGGTGACTTCTTGGTTGAGATAGGTATAGCTGGCAACTAAGTCTACGCCAACTGGTAGACTCGCTCTTGCCTCAAGTTCGAGGCCTCTGGAGCGCCACTCTCCTGTCTGCTGGTTAAAGCCGGGGTTATCTAAATCAGCCGTCGTAACATTCTGGCGCGTGAGGTCAAAAACTGAACCGGTAATAGATAGATTGCCATCACGAGAGAGGTACTTTATACCCGTTTCATATTGCTGAGCTGTTTCTGGCTCAAAAGTGGCACCCCCAGCACCTTGGCCTACCACTGGCAAGAATGATGTAGAGTAACCAATATAGGGCGTGAGGCCGTTATCTGCAGTGTAAGCGAGTCCTGCTCGATATGTGAATTCGTTGTCAGATACTTTATTTTTTGTATCTGCAGTCCGATCACGATTTGTTTGACTGCTCCAATCATGACGACCAGCAAGCGTCAAAGCCCAACGCTCATCAATTTTAATTTGATCTTGCAGATATATACCTGTTTGCTCAAGCTCTTGTGAAGCGTGAGCTGAAATTTCCTGTATGGGGATGCTAGCCCCATAGATAGGATTAAAAACATCTAATGGAGCAAGACCCTGAACGGAGTAATAGGTGAGATCATTGTTTGCTTTTTGCCAATCAACACCTACTAATACTTTATGGTCAACTCCTTGAGTATCTAAATCAAACTGTAGCTGGTTATCAGTTGTGATAGCGTCAATTTTTTCATCGCGTGCTAACCCAAAGCGGGGTATCGTGCGTAGGTCATCCATTATTTGGCCAGCATAGATATTTGTAATATCTGTTTCCGCTTCCCTATAACGTGTGTTTTGTCGAATTGTTACTGTATCGTTAAGCTCATGCTCGAATAAACTGGCTACCGAAAAATAATTTTGTTCAAAGTTGTCAGCACCAGGTTCACCGACATAACGTGAACGTGGAATTTGGCCATTAGGGTTACTGTCTAGTGTACCAACCCTAGGAAGTACGATATAAGAACCAACTGTATCTATTTCTTTATATTCTGCTAGTAATGTAAGAGATGTTTTATCATTTGGTATCCAAGAGAAGCTTGGTGCAAGATAAGTGCGATCGTTTTTTGTATAATCAATTTCTGCATTTGCATCTCTTAGCAAGCCTACAAAGCGATATTTAAGCTCCCCTTGATCATCTAGGTAACCGCTTACATCAGTATTGACTTGATGATGGTCGTTACCTCCTGTGGACACTCGTACTTCGCCTTGAGGTATTTCTGTAGGCTTTTTGCTGATCAGGTTGACAATCCCACCTGGGCCACCTTGCCCATAAAGGACTGATGAAGGCCCCCGCAGGACTTCAATGCGTTCAAACCCATAAGGTTCAGAGACGGTTCGACCCTGATTGTTAAACCCTGTGAGCCTTAAACCATCGCGATAAAAGTATTCTGTTCCGCCAAAACCGCGTATCGAAATAAAGTCACGTCGAGGGTCAAGCCCATTAGAATGACCAATCACCCCCGCTGTATAATTCAACGTATCACCGATTGATTGCGCCCCCCGCGCCTCAACTTCATCGCTGGTAATGACAGATATTGACTGTGGCACTTCGTTAAGGGGAGTGTCAGTTTTTGTGCCTGTTGCAGAGCGAGTCGCCACGTAGCCGTCTACAGGCCCTGTAGCTGTCTCTTGAACCCAGTCGGCTTCCACCCGCATCGTCGTCAACGCCACATCAGCCGCCCGTTCTTCCAACCGATAACTACCATCACTCTGCCGGGCTGCCGTTAATCCCGTTCCATCCAACAGCCGCTCCAGCCCTTCATCGATGCGATACTGGCCCTGCAGGCCAGGGCTTTGGCGCCCTTCTCCCAGCTCACCAGCACCGCTGATAAAAACACCGGCCTCCGCTGCAAAGCGGTTGATGACACTGCTTACCGGGCCGCTGGCAATATCATAGTGGCGCGCTTGCTGCTGGGTGGACTGGGCCATGGCATGCTGCGATAGCTGCGGCACGGCCAATAATCCGGCGGCGGCAAAATGAACCGCCAGCGCCAAGGCGCGGCGGTTGAGCCTCGGTTGGTGCTTGGCAGTAAGCGGTTGAAGTGCAGTGCGCTGTTGGAGCATATCGATTCCCCTTGCAGATACGTTTTAAGTGCTTATAAAGGGGAATCGAACCAGCGCGAAAAAGGGGAACCAGAAAAACCAATTTTTGCTCTTTTTTATTCCTCGCTGGAGCTTGCTTCGCCTGCCTCGATTTTGATCCACCAGGGCATTACTTGGCGCACCTTTACCGGCAGCGTGGTCTCGACCATGTTCAGGGTGCGCTCTAGGTCATCGAGCGGGAAAGCGCCGAGCAGGGTGAGATCCGCCACCGCCGGGTCGACCTCAAGGCGGCCACGATGATGACGGCTAAGCGCCGCGGCGAAGGTTTTAAGCGACATGCTCTCGGCCAGCAGAATCCCGTTGGCCCAGGCTTCCCGACGGCCTTCGGCGGGGGTGAGTTCCCCGATGCGGTCAGCGGCGTAGTGGGCCTGCTGCCCGGCAGTGACCACCTGCCGCTGGCTCGCATGCTGAGCATCGCCCAGGGTCTGGATGGCCACGGCACCGTCAAACACCGCCAGCAGTTCGCCTGATGGCTGCTCACCCACGCTAAAACGCGTGCCCAAGGGCGTTAGTCGCGCACTGCGGGTATCCAGGTAAAACGGTCTTTCGGTGTCTTTGCCGGTCTCTATCAGTATCTCGCCGGTCACCAGCGCCAAACGGCGATGCTCTTGGTCGTAATCGACATTCAGCGCCGAGGCGCTGCTCAGCCAGACCTGAGTGCCATCCTCCAACACGATGTGAGTGATTTCGCCGGTGGCGGTGTGATAATCAGCGCCCCACTGCTGTACTAGTCGTGGCAGTGGTGTGCTTTGCCAGAGCGCTGCGGTGAGTACAGAGACCAGCGCGAGGCTTGCCAGCCCACCCAACAGGTGACGACGCCCCCGCCGCCGCTGGCGCGCCAGGCTAATAACGCTGTCAGCGGTTTGGCGTTCATCTTCGCCTAGATGTTCGGTGAAGCGGCGGCTTACGCCCTCCACCTGCTGCCAAGCCCAACGATGGGTGTCGTTGACATCCCGCCATGCCTGCCAGCGCTGACGCTCCGTTGCCGACAACTCTCCCGCTTGCCACTCAGCAAACCACTCAGCGGCCTCCGACAACGCGCGGCGCTTGGCGGCTTCATCGGCGCTAGCAGCAGAAACCATTTAGAGGCCCGCCTCGAAGCCCGCTTCGATCAACGCGCACTGCAGCGTGGCCTGGGCCATATACTTTTTAACCATGCGTTCGGAAACCCCCAGCTCCTCAGCAATCTGCCGATAGGGTTTACCGTGTAGCTGCGAGGCCAAAAAGGCGCTAGCGACTTTCTCGGGCAGCCGCGCCAGCATGCGGTCGACTTCGCACAGCGTTTCGATGACAATTTGCTGGTGTTCGGCAGAGGGCAAATGCGCCTCGGCGCTGGCCGCCAGGGCTTGCTGCCAGGCGCGCTCGATATCCTGGCGGCGCCAATGATCCACGCATAGCCCTTTGGCCATACGGCTGAGATAGGCTCGGGCACCTTCGAAACTATCCAGGTGGCGGGGCGTTTTCAGCAACCGCACAAACGCATCCTGCGCCAGGTCAGCCGCCGACTCACTGCACCCCAACCGATGGCTGAGCAACTGCTGCAACCAAGGCTGATGGTGGTGATATAGTTCTCCGAGGGAGTCTCGACAGCCGGTATGGTAAGCCGCAGGCTCGGCTGATCGGGGTACCGCCGCCATATAAAAAGTGCCCCACTTCTACGAAAATGATTCTTATTCTTTTTCAAATACTCAGGCGTGTCAACGACTGTGCGCGTATCTCGACGCTGCATTTGACATAACGGCTATCAATAAAATAATGCAAATCAATCTCATTTATATGGCTATGGTGCCCTATGAACGCGGAACGCTCCCAGCTGTATTACACATGCGTTTTCTGCACGTTTCCTTCCAGGCGATCCAGAACTCGGTCGCCACCTCGCCGAGGAGAGAGGACACGCCCTGCTGGCTGGATGCTCAGACGTTGTGCATGCTGCTCGGTGAGTGACAGCGCTGCCGCCAAGAGGCGGCGCCCTTCAAAGAGGTCAACCAGCCGTCGGACACCGCGATCTACCACTGTTGCCTACTTATGGCACAGTGCCCCGCCGCCCTCAACCGCCAGCTCTGTCAGCACCATCTCTCGGCGATCATGGCGCCGCTGAAGGAAGCCACCGCGCAACTTTCTATTTCTAGTAGCGCACAGCGAACCTACGCCGCCTCATCTCCTCGTGCGCGGCTGACTGGAGTGGTAAAGACGCGATAGCGCTGTCTAGAGCCACTTGCTCCTCGGCCCTATGTGACGCCAGAGCTGGTTGGCAGACCCACGGGCCCAACGTTTCAGGCTGTCGCCATCAGCTCGCGAATCCGGGCACGATAGTGCTCGGTGCCCTGCAGCAGGCGGTCGATGACCGGCTCGACACCCCAGAACCGCTCGCGGATATCGAAGTCGATGACTCGCGAATGATCGCTATTCAGCGTCCCGATCCGTTGATGATAGCGTTTGGCTAGTTTGGGATAGCCCATCGGCTCGGTTTGCGCCGCCAGTACCAGGAAGGTAGCCAGCTCTTCGGCGAATGCCGGGTGCCGGTCGCCGTGGTCCGCCAACCAGCGGTAGAGATCGGGGTGGATGTTGTTGAATACCCCACAGAAGCCGGAAGCGCCGGCGCACAGGGCGGGCCAGGCAATTGCCGCGTTGGCATTATTGATGCCTAGTGGAGTGTCCTCGACCAGTGCGATGCGACGGGTGACCGTTTCCAGGTCGCAGGAGACGTCCTTGAGCAGCACGAACCTGCCGGTATCGGCACAGTAGCGCAGCTCGTCATCGCTGAGCAGGCGACGAAACGGCGCCGGGCATTCGTAGAGGCCCAGCGGCATCTCAGTCGGCAGGGCCACGAGCAGCGCATCCAGATGGTGGCGAAAGATCTCGGCCGAGTCGTCTTGCGTGGCCAGACGATTGGTCACCAGCACGATGCCATCGATACCGGTATCCACCAGTGCCGTGAGTTCGTGCCGCTGCGCGTCCAGCGAGTCAGAGACGTGACCGGAGGCGACCACCGGCACGCGGCCCTTTACACGCTCGGCGGTGAAGGTGGCCAGCGCGACACGCTCCTCAAGACTCAGGTACTGCATCTCCGAAGACTGACAGACCGCGAACAGCGCCTGGGCGCCATTGGCCAGGTACCACTCAATCAGCGCCTCATAGCCGTTCCAGTCGATTTCCCCGCGCTCGTTGAAGGGGGTCAACATGACCGGGATAATACCATTGATTGCACGCGTCATCGGGCAGCCGCCTCCAGCGTCTCGGGGTTGATGACATAGGGTGTGAGTGCGCTGACGTCGCCGCCCAGCCAGGCCAGGACGTTGTCGACGCAACGCCGGGTGACGCGCGCCTCGGCCATGCTGTCCATGCCCGATACGTGGGGGCTGAGGATGACGTTATCGAAGCGCCGGAGCGGGCTGGTCTCGGGCAGCGGCTCGACCTCGAAGACATCGAGTCCGGCGCCACCCAGATGGCCGCTCTCCAGCGCCTCGACGAGCGCCACTTCGTCTATCAGCGGCCCGCGTGAGGTGTTGATCACGATCGCACCGCGCTTCATGCCGGCAAACGCCCGGCGGTCCAGCAGGTGGCGGGTCGCCGGGGTCGATGGCGCATGCACCGACACTAGGTCAGCCTGCGACAATAGCGTCTCGAACGACACCTTGGTCACTCCTGCGGCCTCGGCCTGGGCATCGCTCAACGCCGGGTCACACACCAGTACCTGCATCCCCTGGCCGAGCAGGCGGCGTGCCATCGCGCCACCGATCCGGCCCAGGCCGACCAGCCCGGCGACACGCCCCCAAAGACCGGGATGGAAGCCGTCGAAGCACCACTCCCCGGCTTTGACCTGAGCGTCTCGCCGACCGATACCGCAGGCCAGCACCAGGGCCATGGCGTGCGCATACTCGGCCACGCTCTCGTGATTTTCACCGAAGGCCATGGCCACGGGTATGCCAGCTCGCGTCGCTGCTGCCACGTCTACCTTGTCGTAGCCCACTCCCCAGCGGGCAATGATCTTCAGGTCGCGGGCCGCGGCCAGTACCTCGGCAGTATAGGGCTCCCCACCGGCGATCGTCGCCACGACGTCTTGCGACAGCATCTGCCGCAGCTCCGTCGCATCCGGCAGGCGTCCGGTCTCGTTGACCTCGACTCGGTAGCCCGCCTCGCGCAGCGGATCAAACAGCGGACTGGCCTGGGTGAATTGCTCGGTCAGCACGAGCACCTTGTTTACGGTCATGACTCACTCAATCAGGTTGGGAAGGAAGGTAACCAGGTCGGGCCACAGAATCAGCAGCGAGATCGCCAGGATCTGCGCGGCCAAAAACGGCAGGATGGCGATGAACATGCGGCCGATACGTATCTCGCCGATCTGCGCCGCCACGAACAGGCAGATGCCTACCGGTGGTGTCATCAGACTAAGCGTACCCGAGAGCAGAAACACCATGGCGAACTGCATTTCTTCGATACCCAGAGCACGGGCGATGGGCAGCAGGATCGGCGCCAGCAGCAGTACCTGCACACCCGGCTCCAGAAAAAAACCGGCGATCAGCAACACCGCCAGCACGAAGAACAGAAAGATTGTCGGGTCGCCAGCGAACAGCACCGTCATCTCGCGCACGCCACTGATCGCTCCTGTCACCGTCAGCACGTAGGAGAGCACTGAGGCCCCCGCGATGATCAGATAGAGATTGGAGGTGGTACGGATCGCACTCTTCAGCGCCTCGATCACGCTCGGCCCAGAAAGCGTGCGCAACACGAAACGCCCCAGCACCAACGCGTAGACGCAAGCGATCCCCCCAGCCTCGGTGGCGGTGAAGGCCCCCGAGAGCGTTCCCCAGACGATGAACACCGGTATCGAGAACACCAGCAGGCTCTCGAGTACGAGCCGCCCGCCCGGCTTGCGCACGGCCGCGATCTCGCCCTTCGGCAAGCCCTTGCGGAGCCCGGTGAGAAATACCACCACGGCACAGGCGAGACCCAGCAGCAGCCCAGGCACGATGCCGGCGACGAAGAGCTTGATGATCGAGACCTGCGCCACCGAGGCGTAGACGATCATGATCACCGAGGGCGGAATGATCGGGCCGATCATTGAACTGGCCACAGTGACCGCCGCAGAGAACTCGCGGGTGTAACCCTGCTTCGGCATACCGATGATGAAGATCTTGCCCAGCGCAGCGGTATCGGCGATCGCCGTGCCAGAAATCCCGGCGAAGAACATCGAGGCCAGAATATTGGCGTAAGCCGCACCGCCCTTGACCCAGCGCGTCATCTTGGCAGCGAAGGTAATCAGCGTTTCGGTGATCCCGCCGCGGTTCATGAGTTCACCGGCGAAAATATAGAACGGCGCCGCCAGCAGCGCGAAGTTGTCCAGGGAGCTGAAGAAACGGGTCGGGATGAGCACCATCGGGAAGCCTGCGAGCCAGGCCGAGGCGGCACCGGTTAGCCCCAGCGCGATGGCGATCGGCGCCCCGACGAGTACCAAGGCGAAGAAGCTGGCGAATACAGCAGCGGGACTCACGTGTCGACCTCCAGAGATACACGCTGGGGCGGATCAATCCAGGCAGCGATGACCTGGATCGCGATCAGCAGATAGCCCACCACCACAGCGGCATAGGGAATCCACATCGGTAGGCGCATCGAAGGCGACACCTGTCCGGTATTCAGCAGGAAAGGTAACCCGAACCCCACTACCACGGCAGACAGCGCGAGTGTGGCGAGCAGTGACACCAGCGCCGCTGCTTCCCGCAGCATCCGCCAGGGCACCAGATCGATCAGATCAATCGCCATCTGCTCGCCGCGGCTGAAGATGCTACCGGCAGCTAGATAGACCGCCCAAACAATGGCGTAGCGCATGGCTTCCTCACTCCAGCCGAACGGCTCGCCAAGCAGATAGCGGGCCGCCACGGCCAGAAAATTGATTGCGATGATGAGCGCGAGTATTAGCGCAGCCAGATTCTCGCATGCAGTTGACAGCCGTCGGCTCGCGGAGATGAAGGCCTGGCAGCCGCGCCAGTTGGCGATAGACTTCATGAGTTCCCTTTGCGGCACGTTAGGTAGGTGGTCATCAAGCAAGCCTTATCGACTCTCGCCCCTGGTGTAGATCTCTTCCTCAATGTCGCGCACGCTGGCCACGAACGAATCGACATATTCGGCACCGAGATTTTCCGACAGAAAGTCCAGCACCGGCTGCTGGGTCACTTCACGGAACTGGGCCTTCTCTTCGGGAGAGTTAATATGCACGTCGACCCCCATGTCACGGATCTTCTGGGTATCCTCAAGGTAGCCCACCCCCTTCTCAGCCAACATGATGGCTTCATAGAGCTGCACGCCGTCGATCACCGCAGCCCGGGCCTGGTCGCTCAGACCGTCGAGAAAATCGGGATTGGCATAGACGAATACGGCCGAGAAGATGTGTTCGTCCATCGACATGTACTCAATCACATCGGCCCAGCCGCCGTTGATGATCGTCGATGGCGGGTTTTCCCCACCGTCCACGACCCCCTGACGAATCGCCATGGCGCTCTCGGGGAAAGGAATCGGGGTCGGCGCGGCATCCAGGCTCTTCATCAGCGCCATCATCACTGGGCTCTCCATCGAGCGCAGCTTGAGCCCCTCCACGTCGGCGGGCATCTTGAGCGGGCGAACGTTGTTGACGAAGTTACGGAATCCGTCGGCGGCAAACCCCACGATGCGCAGCCCGGCTGTATCCTCCACGTCACGGACGAAGTCCTTCATGACCGCCGTCTCGTTCATGAAGGTGAGCGCCACCCGAGTCGAAGGAAAAAGATAGGGGATTGAGAACGCCTGTACCTTGGGGTAGAAGGGGGCGAGCGCGCCATCAGTGGTGGCCGTCATCTGGAAGATATTGTTGCGAACACTTTCCAATATCTCGCGGTCTCCGCCGACACCGCCGTGCAACAACTGAACCTCGACTTCGCCGTTGGAGTGAAAATCGACGTATTGCTTGAACGCCTGCATGGCGTGGGTTTCCGGGTTATCAGACTCGGGTAACGTAGTAGCGAAACGTAAGGTTTCCGCGCTGGCTGAGCTGGCGAAAACCATGCCCATCGCCGTGAGAATGACACCGCCAAGGATCTTGTTCATGGGTACTTCTCCTACACGTTACGTGGCCTATCGACTGTATCCATCCTATGACGACTAGGTGTAACATGTCAGATAGATGTTAGACAACTAGACTAAGGTGGGAGCCTTATCATCAACCGGGAAGACGCAGTACCATGACGGATCAGGAAAGCAAGGCCACTGACACACCGCAAGAGAAGCCATCACACTCGATGAGCCGCACGGCATACGAGCGCATAGAGACGCTGTTGAATTGCGGCACACTGCACCCGGGCCAGGTAGTGTCCCAGCGGGAACTGGTGGACATGACTGGCGCGACGCTGGGCTCGATCCGCATCGCCATCCCGCGGCTGGAAGCGGAGGGGCTGCTACAAACGCTGCCCAAACGAGGTTTGATGGTACCAAGTCTCGATGTGGCTTTCGTCCGCGACGCCTATCAACTCCGTCACATGATCGAAGTGGGCGCGATCGAATACGCCGCGACATCGCTGCAGCCCGGCCAGATCGCTGCCTGGATCGAACGCCACGAGACGCTGCTAGACTCACTCGTGCAAGGCCACCACCGGGAGGTCAGCGACGAGCTACAAACCCTGGATTGGGCGATGCACGAAAGCATCGTGGCGGCGATGGGCAATAAGCTGATCGACAACACCTATCGCGTGACCTTGATCAAGACACGCATGGTCGTGCAATCGCGATTGCAAATCACATCGGACAACGCACGTCGGGTGTTGGAGGAGCATCTGGCCTTTCTGCGCCCGTTGGCGAACAGAGACATCGATAGCGCGCGAGCCGCGCTGAGCCGGCACATAAGCAACTCGCTGGATCTGGCGCTGAGCGCAAGAAACTAAGTCGCGCTCCCGTGACATTCACAGTTGCCTCTATTCGTGAAAAGCCCAAGCCCTGCGCCGTACAGGGCTTAAACCTTGAGCGCCGGTTGCATTCAGAAATGCTTTGTCGACTATTGGACGGGTGATTTGCAGTTCATACGGAACCATGCGCAAATCCACGAGAGGTGTGGTAGCCTCCGCCCCCGAGGCGGCAACGTTCCACAGGAAGTGACACCACCAATTTGAGTATCGCGGGCAGACCTGCTAGCTGTAGCAAGAAGCCAATGTGTGTGCCGCTCACGCAGTGCCAGGGCGAAGTGGAGCCAGCTGAACGCCAGTTACTTAGCCATCAGAGAGCGGTTCATTTTACCCTTCTGCGTGCCACCAGGGCCGTGGCGGGCGCTATGGGAAGCGCAATCTGGCACTCCTCGCACACTTCAAAATCCTGCGCCAGCAGTGCCTGACGCAGCTCACCGGCCTGGGTCACCCGTCGCCCCTGCCACAGCAGCGGCAGGTAGTAGGACAGCATGCGGCGGGCCGCCTCGGGTTCTTCAGGAATTTCAGCGTGCACGCAGATCAACTCACCGCCGGGTTTCAGCGCGGCATGCAGTTTGGTCAGGCCAGCCGAGAGATCCGGCACGAAGTGCAGCACCGAGGAGCACCAGATCAGGTCGTATCCGGTGCCCAGGGCGCCCCTGACCAAGTCCCCGCCCCGCGCCTCGAGGCGTGATGCCAGACCAGCCTGGGCGATATGTTGCGCGGCGACATCGGCAGCTTCGGGTAATTCAAAGACCACACCGCTCATCTGCGGAAACGCCTTAGCCAGGGCTACGGCGACTAGCCCTGGGCCACCGCCCAGATCCAGCAACCGCCAGGCTGCGTCAGGCGCCATCCGTTGTGCCACCACTTCACAGACTGAAGGCGCTGTCACCGCCATCTGCTCACGTGCCAGATGGCTACGTGCCGCCGCGGCCCAGCGCTCACCGCTGGCTAGCGGCACCGACTTCCCCTGTTCATGCAAACCATCGGTCAGCCCTGCGCCAAAGTCTCGCAGCGAGGCGAGTCGAAAGCACCAAGCCTCTCCACAGTATAACGGCGAAGAAGATGCCAGGTAGCGCTGTGCAACGTCAGTGCAGATATAGTGCCACTCACCTGGGGCATCTCGATGTCGGTCGATGAGGCGCATGCTCCACAGCAGGGTTAGCCAGTGTTCGACGCTCACTCGACGCCACCCTCTGGCGTTGGCCAAAGCCGCCGCCGAGTGAGGTTGCTGAAGCGTTTCGAAGAGCCCCTCTTCCAGCGCCAATTGCAGTGCTTCGCCCTGCACGGAGGCCAGCGCTAGATCCCAATAGGGTTGCAGTGCATGGGGGAGGAAGTCGTCGGCATGGTTCATAACGATACCCCCAAGCGCAGGCCAATCTCCCAGAGCGGGCTGTACTCCCGCACGCTGCCATTGAGCAGGACGACAGCGGCATTGGTGACCAGTACGCTGCCGGGTAGCCAGCGTAGACTCAGGCGCTGGCGGTCATCCGCTTCGTTCTCATGCGCTAGGCTCGACAGCACCTCCTCTTCGGCCTGGGCTACCTTATTAGCCGCCACGTTTACCACCGGCGGCCCTTCCCCTTGAGCGATGCTGCCCACGCCGCATCCCCCAGCAGAAGCACCACCGCTGCATTTCTTTTCAACCCCTTGCTCTGCATCGCCCACCCCCTTTAGCGCTGTTTCTGGCTACCCGACTAGCGCGGGAACCTTCAAGGGAGTAGGCTAGCTATAAACGATAGCAATTATCATACTCATTCATATGCAAACCGATTCACTTCTTATGCGTAGCGATGCATCACCTCCCATTGGCAACTCTCTGCAAGGTTCTCAATGCTGCGGGCTGGATGATGGCCTCTCGGTAGTGTTAACCCGCTACCGTGCTAAACAAGCGCTCGTCGAAGAGAGCCACACACCCCATACGGGCGCAGGCGTGATTGTCACCTTTGGTCTACAAGGCCGCTCTGATTACCGAGAGCGCTGGGGGCCGCGCATCGATTTCGGTCACGGTCACACCACGGTAACAACCTTTGACCACAGCCAGGGGGAGCGCCATATACCGGAAGGGGAAACAGTGCTTCAGTTACGCCTAGTCGCCAGCACCGGCTGGCTAGCGCGCTACCTGGGCGAGCGATATCAAGCAGCACTTCCTGCCTCTGGGGGTATTCGACCGCTGGCTTTTCAGCCTACGACACCAGCCAGCCGGGCAAATCTGCAGGCGCTCCAGGTAGGCCTCCAAACAGGCAGCGCTCGGCTCCAGCAACACATTCACGCCTTGAGCTTATTGGGGGAACAACTCGAGACGCTGCTGCCGGATCCCAGCCCTATACGCAACATCGCTAGTGCAGACGCCGAGCGCATCGTCCAGGCTCGTGAGATCCTTCTCAGCGAACTGGATCGCCCTTTGACCCTAGCCTATCTAGGCGTACGGGTGGGACTAGGAGAGCAGAAGCTTAAACAGGGATTTCGCCGCATGTTTGGCACGACGCCTCAACACTTTCTTCATCAACAGCGCATGCACCACGCCCATACGCTGCTGGAGAGCGGTCAACAGGTCGCTCAGGCGGCCTATGCCACAGGCTACCGGCACCCCAGCAACTTCAGCTTAGCCTTCACACGCTTCTTCGGTTACGCCCCTAAAGCCATTAAGCAGCGCAAAAGTTGATAACAAGTATTGCGAATGGTGGTGCAGCTGTCCGAGCGAGTCTCGGCATAATTGCACACTGTCGCGCGACACACTACAATAGATAAAAGCCAGTTAGGCATAAGCCGGTACGATGGATGATTAAAAGCATCAAACATAAGGGACTAAAGCTGTTTTTCGAGAAAGGAAGCACCAAGGGCGTCCGTGCCGATCATGTTGACCGTCTCCGTGATCGTCTGACCGTACTGGACGCAGCCACGAGTCTCGACGATATAGCGGCTGGCAACTGGGATCTTCACCCTCTAACTGGAAAACTGGACGGCCAGTATGCCATCAAGGTGTCGGGTAACTGGCGACTGTTCTTCGAGTTCCGAGACGGTAATGTTTACCTGCTGAACTATGACGATTATCACTGATGGGAGAAGAAACAATGGCGATGTATAACCCCTCACATCCGGGTCGCATTATCCGGCAACGTCTGATTGAGGATGAAGACGGCCACAAGATTGGCAGCGTGGCATCGGTCGCTGAACAACTCGGCTGCCACCGTAACACCCTGAACCGGGTAATTAACGGCAGCGCCTCCGTCACACCTGAAATGGCATTGGCTCTAGAAAAATTGCATGCCGGAAGCGCCGAATTCTGGCTATCCATGCAAACCAATTATGACCTATTTCAGCTTCGCCATAACCAGGGCGCAGCTTAGCTAAGCGATATCACTCACTATAACTAATTATTCTAAGCGACTCACATCAATGACTACCCACCCGGGCCACCGCATCGCGGCTGGCGGCTTCTCGCTGTTCGCCGGTGAGCTCTACCAACTGCCCCTGGCGCATTTCCAGCAGCCGGTCGGCCTGGTCGAAGTAGTGGTCGTCGTGGCTGATCACCACCAGCGTCTTGCCCAGCGCCCGCAACTGGGGCAACAGCTCGCGGTAAAAGACCCGGCGGAACTGCGGGTCTTGGTCGGCGGCCCACTCGTCTAGCAGCAATAGGTCGCGCTGTTCAGCGACCGCTAATAGCATCGCCAAGCGCTTGCGCTGGCCCTGGGAGAGGTTGACGTTGGTGATGCGATCGCCGTCGAAGTCAAGCTTGCTATGCATGCCCAGCGCGGCAAGCCACTCCTCCACCAGCGCCGGGTCGGGTGACTCGCCCGCTGGGCCCATCAAACGATCAAACAGGTGCAGATCGGTGTAAATGGCCGAGAAGTGCTGGCGATAGCGTGTCCAGTCTTCTTCCCGCAGCGGCCTGCCATCGACCCGTACACAGCCACTTTGGGGCTGGTAAAGCCCGGTTAGCAGCCTCGCCAAAGTCGATTTGCCACTGCCGTTTCCGCCGATCAGAAACACCACCTCGCCACGCTTCAAGGTCAGGTCGATAGGGCCGATGGCAAAGCCTGATCGAGACTCCTCATCCGGGTAGCGATAGCTGACCTGCTCTAGGGTTAGCTCTTGCCAGTCGTGGCGCAGCGCAGAGTGGCCGAACGCCTCGCGGTGCTCGGCCAGGTCTAAACTGCTGATTTTTTCAAACGCCACTCGGGCGTTAATCAGCGTCGGAAAAGCGCCAATGGCCTGCATCAACGGCGCACGCAAAAACAGCAGCGTGAGTGAGAAGGTCGTGGCTACCTGCACCGATGCCCAACCCAGGCCGTTGGCCAAAAAGAACGCCACACCAATGGCACCCAACATCATAATGTTGAACCAGTTCACCGCGCTGAGATGGTAGGTATCACCAAGAATAAAATGACGCCGACAATCCTTTGCGTTAGGCGTATAGACATCGCGATACAGCCATTCGGCACGGTCACGGTTGAGCGCCAGCTCTTTGCGCCCCTCGATCACCGACTGGTAATCCGCGTAAAGACGATCCTGTATGTCGCGCAGTTTGGCCATATGCCCATAGACCCGGGCCACCAAACGCATGCCAATCAACACCGTCACGATCACCCAGAACGCGGTGACGCCCAGCATGGCAGGCGAAAGCCATGCCAAGTAAAGCATGGCACCTATCGTCAGCACCCCGCCCTGCACCAGTTCCGGCAAGCGTATAAAAGCAACGGTCACTGAACTCACGTCGGTGGAGAGACTCGCCAACAAACGCGCACTGCCAATCTGTTCAGCGCGTTCGATATTGGTATCCAGAATTCGCTTGATCAACTGCCCCCGCAGCCGGTAAACGAAATGGTGACCCAGCGTGGTCAGCGCCAACTGTGATGCCAGGGTAATGATCAGCAGCAGCGCTATCAGCCCCAGGAATTCGGGCAGGATGCGCCAGGGGTCAGTGAAGGTACCCAGCAGCCGTTGATTGATAAAGGCGATAACACCGATGCCCAAGCCAGCGCTTGTCAGGCTAAGCAGTACCACGGCCACAAACGGCCAGCGATAATCACGCCATACAATCTTCAACAGCTCCATGACCACAACTCCCCGGCATTCTGTTTTCTTTAACAGCTAAAAGCGCTGGTGATTACAAACGCCGCAGCCCCCACATAAAGTAGGCACCGCCGATCAGTGAAGCGACCAAGCCTGCCGGTATCTCATAGGGGAAAATAATCTGGCGCCCCACCCAGTCAGCCAGCACCATCAATAACATGCCGATCAACGCTGCTCCCAGCAGATGCTGACCCGCCCGGGAGAAGCCGACCAAGCGCGCCATATGCGGCGCCAGCAGGCCAATAAACGAAAGCGGCCCCACCACCAGGGTGGCGCAGGCGGTTAACAAGGCCACCAACAGCAGCAACGCCAAACGGGCTCGATTGAGGGTTACCCCAAGCGCCTTGGCCGTCGGCGCGCCTAAGGGCAAGATATCCAACCAGCGGGTGAAGGGCAGCGTGATCAGCGCCAATACAGCGGCAATGCCCCCAACCACCACCGCATTGGTGATATCCACGTAGTAGGTGGAGCCCGCCAGCCAGGCAATCACCTGCTGGCCACGAGGGTCGCCGCCCGCCAGCATCACGCTGCGCACTGCATCAAACAGCGCGCTGACCGCCACCCCGGTGAGCAGTAAACGCTCGGGGAGATAACCGCTCTTGCGGTTGATACCCACCAACACCAGCAGCGTCGCGAAAGCACCCAGGGTACCCACGCCAATCAGCATCATATTGGTGGGCGCAGGCAGCAGGAAAATCCCCAAAATCAGCGCAATGGCACAGCCACCACTGATACCCAGTACTTCGGGGCTGGCCATGGGGTTGGCGGAAAGGCGCTGGAGAATAGTCCCGGCAATCGCCAGCATTAACCCGCTGGCGGCTGCCGCCATCACCCGGGGCATGCGCCACTGCATGACATTCCAGTTATTGGGCGCCAGCCAGTACCAGCCATCTACACCCTGGCCAAACAGCAAGCCGAGAACCGTTGCCCCCAGTAACGCGAGGATTAAACCAGTGGCTAAACGTGAAGGCGCTGGGTGACGACGGGCGAAAACCCCCGCCCCTTTCGGCGGCTGGTCGCCCTGCAGTTTCAGGCGCGGAATCAGCCACATTAACAGCGGTGCCCCCAGGGCACCGGTAATCGCCCCGGTAGGAATAAAAGCTGCCACCATGCCACCGAACTGCTGCAGCAGCAGATCCGTGGTAGCCAGCAGCACGGCCCCCAATAGCGTCGACCAGATTAGCCGCGGCCCTAAGCGGCGCGCACCGGCCATGCGCACGATATTGGGTGCTGCCAAGCCGATAAAACCGATGATGCCCACCACGCTGACAATGCTGCCGGTGATGAATACCGCCAGCCCCATCCCCGCAAAGCGCAGATAGGTCAGCGAGACTCCCAAGCTCTTGGCGCTGGCGTCGTCCAGTTCCAGCACCGCCAAGGGCCGCAGCAAAAACCACGCGGCCACGCAGCTAATTGCCAGCCGAGGCCAGAGGATGGCAACGCCGTCCCAGCCGTTTTGCGCCAGCGAACCCGCGCCCCAGATCAGCAGCCCGGAGAGCGCTTCGTGGTTAAACAGTAGCAATGCAGTAGAGAGCGCCCCCAGGTACAGATTGACCACCAGGCCCGCCAGCACCACCACGATCGGCGCCAGCCCGCGCCGCCAGGAGAGCAGAAACACTAATCCAACCGCTAGCGCACCGCCCAATAAGGCGACCCATTCGCGCCCGGCGACAAGCAGCCCCGGCGCTAGCAAGGTGGCGGTCATCAGCGCCAGGTTAGCGCCCGATGCCACCCCCAGGGTGGTGGGCGAGGCCAGCGGGTTGCGCAGCACCTGCTGCATCAGCACGCCTGCCAACCCCAAGCCGCCCCCGGCTAGCAGCGCGATAGAGAGGCGCGGCCACCAAGCGTAGTAAAGCAGCAGCTCGTCAACGTTCTCAAAAGTGGGGGCCACTAATGCCTGCAGGCCCAGCGCGAAACCGCCTTGGCCCTCTAGACCCACCCAAAACAGCACCACCATCGGCAGGCTAAGCAACAAGCAGGCTTTAGCGGGCGACATTCCCCCCATTCTTTGGGTAAATTGCGCGGCGCCTAACATAGCGAGCACCCTTTTGTGATAACCGGACAGTTCGCCAAAAGAGACGTGATAGGCAGCAGCGTCATTTTCTTAGCCTTACTATTTATGCAAACGAGTTTATGGAAATTAGCGATTGAATTACTAACAACGATTCTAAATGATAATAATTAGCACTACAATTGACTCCTTATATAAAGGAGACATCACCATGGCAGCCAAACCGAGCTACCGGCTTTTCGATATCACCCTAGCCCGGCGCACCCAAGTCAGCGCCTCATTAGTCAGGTTCACCTTTACTGGCCCAGAGGTCAGCCAAATGGCGACCTACGCACCGGATCAGCGCGTCAAGCTATTCTTTCCCGAAGGCGGTGGTAGTCTCGACCCGCTGTTTGAAATTGCCAAGCTGGAAGAACACGACTGGTACGGCGCCTACCGCGCACTGCCGGATGCCCAAAGGCCCTCAGCGCGCACCTACACCATTCGCGCCCTGCGCCCGGAGAAGGCCGAGGTGGACGTAGAATTTGTACTCCACGGCGACAATGGCCCCGCATCGCGCTGGGCGATGCACGCTCGTCCCGGTGACCGCCTTGCCATGACAGCCCCCGACGCTAACGCGGAAGGCCCAAAGCTGGGCTACGAGTGGAAGCCGCCCCAAGGCGTGCGCCGTATTCTGATTATCGCCGATGAAACCGCCCTACCCGCTGCTGCCGGCATTCTGGAAACCCTTGATGATTTGCCGCTCAAACCCAAAGTCGAAGCGCTATTCGAAGTGCCTCGCGGCGACGACATTCAGCCGCTGCCCCAGGCCACCAAGCTGCGCTGGCTGGCCCGTGAAGCTGAAACCGGCTGCCAACACGGCGAGCTGCTGATGAGAGCGCTGCGTGATATCGATTTGCATAGGGAGATTCAAGCGCTAGGCGGCACGCCTGCTAATACCACTACCAGCACCACTACCGGCGCCACGACCAACGATGAAAGCGACGATGAGGACGGCCCGCTCTGGGAACCCGCCACCCTGGACGACAACGCGCCCTTCTACGCCTGGATCGCCGCTGAAACCAAGGTCGCCATGCAGCTGCGTCGCTATTTGGTCAACGAGTGCGGGCTACCCAAGCAGTACGTCACCAGCATGGGCTACTGGCGCCAGGGCAAGGCCAATGGTTAAAGGAACGGTAAACAACACGGCGTTAAACAGTAACCACACAAGCAAGCCAGCTCAAACGCCTATTGGCTGGCGAGACAGCCCCAACTGCTATGGGCGGGTCAGCCGTGCGCTTCACTGGCTGACCGCAGCGCTAGTAACGCTGCAATTTACCGTATTGCTAGCCTGGCGGGGAATGGGCGAAAACGCTATCACGCTGTTCTTGGCGAGCATCGGGCCTCACGGCTCATTAGGATTTATGATTCTGATCGTGACGCTGGCTCGCCTTGGCTGGGCATGGATAAATCGCAAACAACGCCCGCCCCACACGCCAGGGCTAGGTGGGCGCTTAGCGCGCTTTGTCCATATCACCTTTTATGGGCTACTAATGTGGTTGCCCGCTTTCGCTATTTTGCGCCAGTACGGCCGCGGCGGGGCGCTACGCTTTTATGGCATGGAGCTGCTGCCCGAAGCGGAACGCGATATCACCTGGATGGTCGCCCCCGCCGAGCTCCTTCACGGCCCGCTCTCGTGGCTGCTATGTGGATTAGTCATCGGCCACATCATGATGGCGCTGACTCACCGCTTCTGGCTTAAAGACCGAGTACTGGCGCGTATGGTGGGGTCAAGTGGCCGATGAGGGTTCCGCTAGCGGCTCTTCGGCAGTCTCAGACTCAGCAGTCAACAGCTTGCCACTCTCTAGCCGCACCAATCGATCTGCGAGGTGGAAATAGCGGTCATCGTGGGTGATGACCAGCACCGCTTTGCCCATGCGTTTTAGCTCGGGCAACACCTCGCAGTAAAACACCTCTTTGAATAACGGATCCTGATCCGCCGCCCACTCGTCAAACACCAAGAAGGGCCGATCCTCAAGGTAGGCAACCACCAGAGCCAGACGCTTACGCTGGCCCTGGGAGAGTGCTTGGGTGGTGAACGCACCGTTTTCAACCCGCACCTTGTGCTGCAGGTGCAACTTGGCCAGCAGGCGATTACCCTCCTCGTCCAGGTCATCACGTGGTGCCTCTAACAGGCGCTCAAAGAGATGGAAGTCTGAGAACACCACCGAGAAGAGCTGCCGGTAGGCATCCCAGCCATCCGCTTCGACCCGCTCTCCATTGAGCAATACCTCGCCACCTTCCGGCGGGTAAAGCCCCACCACTACTTTGGCCAGCGTGGTCTTACCGCTACCGTTGCCCCCCACCAGAAACACCACTTCCCCCGGCGTAAAGCTCAGATTAATCGGCCCCAACTCAAAGAAGTCATCGCTCTGCTCGTGGTAGTACTGATGGGTGACGTCGTGCAACTCAAGACGCTGCAAAGCAGGCACCTGAGGTGACGCCTGCCTCTCCTGCCCCTGGGGCATCTCTCGTGTAATGTCATCAATTCGACTAGCAGCTACCCGCGCCATATTGATCCGCGGAATATTGATCAGCAATCCTTCAAGGGGGGTCACCATAAACACAAACACCAGGGCAAATCCGGTCATTACCTGGGTTTGATTAGGCCCATCGCCCGCCAACACAAACAGCACCAGACCGATAAAGGCGTACATCAGGAACTGCCCCCAACTGGTCGAGATCACGAACAGCGACATGCCATAGGTGCGCAGCCGCCGCACGCCTTCAACCGACTCCCCCAGTATCTGATCCATAAAGACCCGGCTCTTGCGCTGGTGTAGGCGTAGCTCTTTTGCACCATCGGTCAGCGCGCGGAAATGACCAAACAATCGATCCTGCTCTGACGAGGCATCCTGGAGGTAGTGAATAGCGCGTAAGTGCACCAAGTGGTAACCGACAGCACCCAGCCCAATCACCCCAAGTGCAAACAAAAACACCTGCCATGAAAGCATTGCCAGGTAGCCCAAGCACCCCACCACGATGACCGTATTGGTCAAAATCACCGGCAAGCTAACGAACAGTACCGCCACATTGTTGCTGTGCTCGGTGAGCGCCGATTGGATCCGCGCACTGCCCACACGCTCGAACTGAGCAAAGGGGGTCTCGGCCACACACTGGGCGACAAAACTGCGTAACTCAGCCAGAGCACGCTGCCCCAACCGCTCAAACAGCGCCGTCGACACCATCCGACAGACCATTAGGGCCACGGCGATACCCGCGAAAGCCCAGGCCGCACTGGCGCGGCTGGCGGAGTCGCTGGTTAACGCCGCATTAATTTGGGCAATTAGCAGCACGCTGAAAAGCCCCGAGAGAATACTGGCCAGCGCAGCAGCGGTCATCAACCCGCGGGTTCGACGAATCAGATAGGAAAGCACATTCACCTCGTTGGAAAGCGATTGGAAAGCGATTGAAAACCGACACCTATCTCTAATGACGAACCGCGCACGCAAAAAGTTAACCAATATTTATGTAAACAAGCCTCATTCTCATTCGTCCTTAGATAAGGGAGTCAGTAACGCCGCCCTCCAATGAGGAGATTTTTTTTGCTGTTTTTTTATTCGTTTCTTTGATTCGTTCTTATTGATAGGAGCTTAGCAGTGTCCAGTTCTGTCCAGACACAACCACAGGTACACATACCCTCTGAAAGCCACACGGAGGCCTCGCTGCTCTCACGCCCTGAGGGGTGCACCTATCAAGTTACCTATGGGATAACCACGCAGACACTTTATGTGGAAGGACATCAAGAGCGTCTTGAATGGTTGGTTGTAGACGATAACAGCACCTTGATGCTGCAGTGGTCACAGCGTTCAGCACCTCCTCTCCCGGCGTTACTGGCTGCTATCGAAGGGGCTTTCGCCTTTCACCCAGGGGCTGTAGCGCTTCGTTTACAGCTCCCCACGGTTTTACACCCCACTCTGTGCGCCAACGGAATCGCAGTTAAAGATTCCCATGGCAAACTCTGGGCCTATGCGGAGTTATTTTGGCAGTTGCCCACGCTTTGGCTCACCGCCCCTTCCATCTCCCCCTACCCGCAGCAGCCAATCTTGGAGAATGGAAAACGCCATCCACGCCGCCCGCCGCGCCCCAGTGGCACGGTGTATCAGCGCCATATTGCCTGGCTGAATGCCACCCTGAGTTTCCGAGTGCTTGACCTGGAGCTTGATCTTGAACGCTTCAACCGCTGGATGAACGACCCGGTTGTCGCCCACTTCTGGGAAGAGCAGGGCGATCTGCAACAGCACCGCGAACGGCTGGAGAGTACGTTGCAAAATCCCAGTGTGGTACCGCTGATTGGTTGTATCGACGGCGAGTCCTTCGGCTATTTCGAAACCTACTGGGCAAAAGAGGATCGCATTGGCGCTTATTACGATGCCAGTGACTTTGATCGTGGCTGGCACGTGCTTATCGGCGAAGCTGCTTTTCGCGGGCGGCCCTATGTCGCTGCCTGGATGCCCTCTATCTCGCACTACCTGTTTCTGGATGACTGCCGCACCCAACGCTTGGTGATTGAGCCCCGCGTAGATAACGCCAAGATGCTGCACAACCTTGCCCAGTGCGGTTATGCCCATGTTAAGGCGTTCGATTTCCCCCATAAGCGGGCCATGCTGGGCATGCAGCTACGCGAACACTTTTTTAACGAGCGCAGTTGGGTTCCGCTGCCTCCGCACCCTGGGTCAGCGCCACGACCCGACCCACGCTTCACCCTATAGACACGTCAGCCACGAGGACTCTTATGCATATTCATGACTTGATCGGCATCGGCTTCGGCCCTTCCAATATTGCCCTGGCCATTGCGCTTGATGAGCAACGCCAGGCAGGGCAAGCGCGGGATGCCCTCTTTATTGAACGCCAGCCCTGCTTTGCCTGGCACCCGCATATGCTGCTGGAAAATGCCCATATGCAGATCTCTTTTCTCAAAGATCTGGTCACGCCACGTAACCCGGGAAGCCGTTTCAGCTTTCTCAATTACCTCCACAGCAAAGGCCGCCTGCAAGACTTTATCAATCTGCAGACCTTTTTCCCCAGCCGCCACGAGTTCAATGACTACTTAAGCTGGACTGCCAGCCACTTTGAACACCAGTGCGCCTATGGAGAAGACGTATTTGAAGTACTGCCCGAAACGGACAACGACGAGGTCGCTTACCTCCGCGTGCGTTCACGCGATGAGAGCGGCGCGGTACAGGAAAGGCTCACCCGTTCACTGGTGATCAGCGTGGGCGGTGCGCCCAATGTGCCTGAATGCTTCGCTGGGCTAAAAGACGACTCGCGGGTATTCCACTCCAGCCACTACCTCAGAGAGCTGGCAAAGCAAGACGCCCCCAAACGCATCGCCGTGATCGGTGCGGGCCAGAGCGCCGCAGAGATATTCCTGGATCTGCACGGCCGCGAAGGCATTCAGGTGGATCTTATTAGCCGGGCATGGGCCTTTAAACCCTCGGACGATAGCCCTTTCGTCAATGAGATATTCAACCCCGAATACACCGACTACGTATTCAACAACCCCACCGGCCAGCGGGAAGCGCTGCTACAGGAGTACAAAAGCACCAACTACTCAGCCCCAGACTTGGCGCTGATTCAGGAGATTTACGATGTGTTCTATCAGCAAAAAGTAACCGGCCTGGCCCGCCACCGCTTCCGCCGCCGCCATGAGGTTATTGGCAGCGAAGCAGGCCCTGGAGGCGTTGAGCTACTTGTGCGCGATTTGGAGAGCGGCCATACAGAGTCCACTCGCTACGACGCAGTGGTATTAGCCACCGGCTATGTACGCGACACCCATAAACGGCTGCTGGCCCCCGTTGCGGACTACCTGCCTGATTTTGCCGTCAACCGCCACTATCAGCTTTACACCAAGCCTGAGTTCAAACCGGCTATTTTCCTGCAAGGCAGCTGCGAACCCACCCATGGTTTGAGCGATACCCTGCTATCGATTTTGGCG
>NZ_JAINWD010000047.1:0-604 GCF_021021315.1 Halomonas sp. IOP_14
ACCCACCCATGGTTTGAGCGATACCCTGCTATCGATTTTGGCGGCAAGGACAAGTGAGATTTGTGATGCACTAGATCAGACAACTGCCTTATATGCCCCTTCTCCCTGTAAGCAGGAGGTTACTATATCCTAGTTTTCATCAACTCACTTCCATAAATCATACCAGTGGTCAGGCCACTTCTTGGCCACTGGGCGTCGCAACTAGATGCTGTTCTTGAATACCGTTTCGGTTGAAGCACAGGCACTAAGTCAGCATGACTGATGAGCCTTAAAACTAACATCTACTATTCGAAAACATGGATAAAACATGTCTAAACTCAAACTAGCTTATATCCTGTCACTGAGAAATGCTGCAGCCGATAAAGCGGGGCAACACATTGAGTATAAGGGGGAGAAACAGTACATGATGGCCCCTCTTGAGTATCTGGTGACATCTCTCAACGAGACTCCGCTAGGTGATGCCTACTCTCTGGAGACTGTGATTTATGATGACGATGAAGGCTCAATAAAAGACCAAGAGAAGCTCAAAGACTATGGTTTCTGTCGTCAACTAGGAAAGCCATGGATCTTGCCCCTGGATTCATAGAATAACCGCAGCACTTTG
>NZ_JAINWD010000048.1:0-45223 GCF_021021315.1 Halomonas sp. IOP_14
GCACTTTGGTGACGACGAACATTACCTGGCGCTAAGCGATCACGGTGAAGGAGTGAATCGCGATTTGAAAGGCCACAGCGTTGGCTTGGCCTACTTTGCTTATGTGACCGATAACCTTGATGCCGTTGTGGCCAGGTTGAATAACGCGGGTTATGCCATTGCGAAACCAGGAGCTGTAGAGCCGTTTCGCAAAAATGTCTATTTTGTCGATCCGGCCGGTTTTGAAGTGGAGTTTGTCGAGTACCTGAACGATATACCGGCCGAGCGGAATTTAAACCGCGATGCTCAGCAACCCGTAACGCAGGGAGAAACGCAGCAACAAGCAGTGCAACAACGGAAGGGGGAGGTGTGATGAACTATGGGTAGGTTTGGATATCCCAGGCAACTACGATCCTGAAATGCGTAACAGACTAGGAGCGCAATCTGGGCTTATCGCTCATTCAGTAGACGGTGTTTTAGATGACACAGACTTGTTCGCTGCGCGTTATTTAGGCCAGCGCGTGATGCAAGTCAGCAAGAAGTTTGCGGCATGAGGTCTATTCAATTGGGTGCTCGAGAGCCCCCTTCCATTTACTTCGTGACGTCAATCCACAGTAAAGAGGATCCATTATTGCTCATATGCCACCGCTCTGGTGGGTAGATTAGCGTTTTGATACAAAATTCTGGATCTGCCTTAGTAGGTTAAAAAAAGCACTAAATTAATTCGTTCTGAGATATTGACCTTCACGCAACGTGAGGCCTTAGAGTCCCTGCATTGTTAAAAAACGATGGAGCTAACAATGCAGGATCCGAAGACGATTCAGACCTCAAAGGCCAATCCCAACGACTCTGCCCATCGCGTTGCGATTGCCCGTGCGGTGCATCAGTTGTTGGACGAGCCAAGAGTATTAGATGATCCTTTGAGCTTGTCCCTGCTCGGTTCAGAGCTTGGTAAAGCAGTGAGTGCTGACCCATTTGCTTATAACGACTCTAGCGCCCGTTCCATGCGCGCAGGCATTGTCGCCCGTAGCCTGCTTTCAGAAGATACACTAAATGCAGCTGTAGCAAGGGGCGTGTCTCAGGTAGTGAGTCTTGGTGCTGGTTTGGATACCTACGCCTTGCGTTATGGTGCAAGCATGCCTCATGTGAATCTGTATGAGGTGGACCAGCCAGCAATGCTGAAGCTCAAACAAGATCGGGTGGCGCAGGCCGGATTGACGATACCCGCCAAAATGCAGTTTGTAGCAGTTGACCTGACGCGGCCAAGCGGGCTTGAAGTGCTGTCAGGGGCAGGTCTCGATTGTACTCAGCCCGTTGCTATTAGTTGGATGGGCGTTAGCCCTTACCTGACGCCGGAGCAGGTATGTAATGTGTTGGAATCGGTGGCTGGCTTGCCTCCAGGGTCGATTATTGTCTTCGACTATCGTGTGGCTACCAATTTGCTCAACCCCATCGAACAATCGATAGTCGCTGTTTCTGAGCGGATATTCGCTGCCATGGGGGAACCTTGGCTCTCGCAGTTCCATCCTGCAACGTTGGTGGAGGGGTTGCAAGGAATGGGCTTTGTCCAGGTGGACAATAACGATACCACCAGCCTGAACCAGCGATATTTTCACCGGCGTAAGGACGGGTTGCAGATTGCCGGCGGTGGATTTAATTATATTGTTGCTTTGCGATAAATCGTGGTGCGCGTCTGGGGGAAGCGCTGAGTAAAATGGCTCAGTTGCTGTGATAAACGTACACCGAGTCAAATCAATGCAATCAATAAGAGCTGATGGAGAAAGTAGAAGGAGGGAAGGCATCGCTCATGAGGCAAAATAAAAGCGACGATATCCTTAAGCCTATGCAAGCGGGTGAACTAGCTCGGCGCGCTGGTATCACCGTGCGTACTCTGCATCATTACGATGCTTTGGGGCTCCTCAAACCTTCGGGTCGTACCGAGGCTGGCTATCGCCTCTACCATGCTCAGGATATTGCTTGCCTACAGCGTATCCAACTGCTTAAGAACCTGGGGTTCACCTTGGCAGAGGTCGCCTCACTTCTGCAAGACGATGCCCGTCATTCTATCAAAACGCTTGTGGACGACAACATCACAGCCCTAAACGCCCAAATCGATAGCGCTACGCGCTTGAGGGATCACTTGCAGCAGCTGCGGAATACATTCGCTGGAGAAGCAGAACCCAGTACTGAGGCATTTCTCAATACTCTGGAATTACTGGAGGCTTATAGTCGCTACTTCTCCAGGGATGAACTTCAAGATCTGCGTTTTTACACACGTCAGCGTGCCACGCGGGCTCAGTGGCAACTGCTGCTGGATGAATTAAATACTCTCCAGGCCGAAGGCGTAAAGCCGACCGCTCCTTCAGCCCAAAATTTAGCGGTGCGCTGGATGGAGCAACTAGAGCAGGATACTACTGGTAACCCTGAGCTACTCCGTAAGCTGAGCCTGATGGCCGAGCGAGAGCAGGCTCTACGGGACTATCTGTCCATTGAAAGGGAGCAGTTGAACTTCATCCAGCAGGCTTTCCTGGAGCACAAGCTAGCGATCTTCCGCCGCCACCTGAGTCCGTCAGTCTATGCCTACTTGGCTGAGCGTTATGGCGATTATATGAAACATTGGCCGCCTCTCCTCAGGCGTATTAACCAAATGCTGGAACAAGGTATTAGCCCCGAAAGCGAAATTGGTCGAGAGGTGGCTCAGGATTGGTTGGCCATCTTTCAAGGCTATGCTGGTCAGGACCCAAAGGCGCAAGCAGAAATACGCAAGGTGCAGATGAACGAGCCAGAACTTCGCCGCGGTACTTGGCTTCGAGATGCCCAACTCGATTTTCTTCAGCGCGCACTGGCGGCGCTGCGGCAATATCACTGAGCTGCCATCAGGGCATTTGTAATGCCTTGTGACAAGCGGAGACTTGTATTAGATTCAAGCGCTTGGCGTCTAGTTGACCTGCTCCTCGCTTTCTATTCCAAAGTGATCTCAGTAACGTTCATCACTACAGAGGAAAATAAGTTTGAGAGTCGATTCACAGAAGGAAAGATTATCTGCAATCTGAAGCTCCCCGAAGAAGAGAGCGCCCAGGTCAAGAGGCTGTTGGCCGAATAAAATTTAAACCGCCATGTTCAGTAACAAGCATAGCAGCCTCCATAGGGGGCGCTGGCCAGCGATGGAGTTATTTTTTTTAGTGAAATTAAGTATAATTTATATTAGCTGTTAAGTTCTGGAGTTTTAATGAGAGTTGAAACTAAAAAAGGGATATCGGAAAGCGAGAGACATTACGTAACCCAATGGAAGGAGAGGGGGCCGGAAGAGGGGCACGGTGAAGAGTGGACACCTGTTTCCTGGCATAGCAGCGCTTACTAGGAAGAGAATAAATCTATTGGGCACATTGGCTTTGATCGTTTTGCAGTCTTAATCGATGCCGTACGTACCTCGTTTAGTGATTGGTGGTGTTTGTTTACTTCCTACAGCAAGGTGAGAAAGTGCTTTCTACCTTTGAGTTCATGCATTGTGGCGACTTAACCACAGATGAAGGGTGCTACAAAGTGAACCCTAGTGATAGGGAGCTAGGCTCTGACTGAAAACTGGCTGTGCTCGACCATACGGCGTTAAAAATCGGCTCGTGCGCGAGTCCGATCCGTCTTTTCGCCGATTTTGGCCTTGTCTGGCCTTCGCTCGCCGACTTTTCAGACAAAGCCTAAAGTAATATTGTATTGCTACTGCGAAGATTGGTCAGTGTATCGGCTGGCCTTTTACACATCTCTGCAGTTGCGAAAGCCGACGTTAATATTTATAGGAGCAGCGGAGCATTAGAAATGGAGACAAGAAAATCATCCAGGTTAATAATCGTTGATGAAGAAGGACGTTTACTGCTGTTTTTATATCAAGAAGAACATCAGTCTCCGTTTTGGGCCACCGTGGGAGGTGAGCTAAAACCGGGAGAGAGCTATGCTGAGGCTGCGAAACGTGAGCTATATGAGGAAACAGGTTTAGCACAAGACGTTGGAGAAATGTTAAGGGAGCGTGATGATGTTTACGCCGTTGCGAGATCGGTGCCAGCGCGGTGGCTTGAACAGTACTTTTTAGTTGAGTGGCCTGCAAACAGAGAGGTGTTTGCGGCAAAGTGGACAGATGAGGAGAAGAGCACTATTCAGCAGTGGAAATGGTGGAGCCTTGACGAATTACTCGATAAAGATCCCTCACTCTTCAAGCCTGGGTGGATTCCTGATTTACTTGGCTCTGTACTGCACCGGCAACATTTATCACATGGCTCTCCGTGATGCCATTGGTGCAGTTGATTATCAGAAAGGAATATGCAGATGATTCGCAAATACCGAGAGTCAGATATTGATCAAGTGCTGGATATCTGGCTTTCAGCCTCAATTAAAGCACACGCTTTTATTGGATCAGATTTTTGGCGTTCAAAAGTTGGTGAAATGCGTGATGTATATCTCCCTGCATCGGAGACTTTTGTATTTGAATCTGAGGGACAATTAGCTGGATTTTACAGTCTATACGAAAATACGTTGGCCGCCGCTTTTGTGTCTCCAAACTTACAGGGGAGAGGTGTGGGGTCTGCGCTTATTAACGATGCCAAGAGCAGAAGGGAGTGCTTGCAATTGACGGTCTACAGTGAAAATTTACCAAGTATCAATTTTTATAAGAAGCATGGATTTATTGTATTAGATGAGAAAATTGATGAATTAACGGGTCATCCTGAGTTAGTCATGGAGTGCTGCTGTTAACAGCGATTCGCGGTCAGCGGTCGTCTAGGGCCGCTTGCTGCTTAAACCAAAGGAATATTCAATGAAAGGTGAATGTCTGTGTGGGGAGATTAAGTTCGAAATCGAAGGGGAACTGCCGAACTTCTATCAATGTCACTGCTCTCTGTGTCGCAAAGCGACAGGGTCTGCGTCAAATACGGCCACTTTTGTAAAAGCGGATAGCTTCCGTTGGCTTTCCGGCCAATCCAAAATCAGTACCTTTCAGAAGCCAACCGGCTATCGGAATGATTTTTGTTCGGTCTGCGGTAGTCTGGTACCCAACCAACTGAGAGACACGGAGTTGGTATGGGTTCCCGCTGGTTTGCTGAATGATGAGACTGCGTCGCAAATATCTATTCATCTTCACCTTTCTTCATCGGCTTCTTGGGCGTCAGAATCAGATGGTTGTGTTCGTTTGGATGGTGGCCCTGATAGTTTGGAGTCACTTAACCAGGCATTGCAGAAGCCAAGTCGTTGAATGCAGGTCGAATCTTTGCCATTGGTAGCTGAAATGTCCTCCAATGCCTCTAAGGAGTGGTCTGATGGCGCGAGCCGCTAGGACGACCACTCAAGCAAAACATACCAACACCCCAGCACAAAAACCGTAAAATGATCGCCCGTAGAGCCATCCCCAAAGGGTATAATGCCACCGGTGACGGTGGGGTGGCTTCGTTACATACGTTGATTTTCAGCAGGTTTGTTTACTTGTTACTATATTTTAAATAGAGAAAAGGCAGTCGTTCATGATTAACACCAAAATATACAAGGCGGTTTACGAACTCGCTGAAAAGCTCATGAAGGCTGCCGATAAAGAGGATAGAGAGGCTTTTGATGCGCTCTATGCGCAGTTGGAAGCTATTTGCACCGAGAATGAGAGCACCGATAAAGATCATCCAGAGCAGTGGGAAACCTTGGCTGACTTCACGGAAGAGCTGGATGAGGCGCTGGCAGTCTACGAAAAAGCCTTTGAAAAGGCCGTCGCCGTTAACTCAAAAGATCACATGTCATCCATTGCGTTCTCCATGGCGAAGTTGCAGGTTGAACTGGGCCAAACCGATGCGGCTATCAGTAATCTTAAAAATGCCCAAGTCACTGCCAATAAAATTGAAGATGGCGAGCTTAAAGACGAAATTGACGAGCTGCTTGGGAAACTGACCACAGGTTAGGGTTTGTACGAAAAGTCGGCGAGCGAAGGCTAGACAAGGCAAAAATCAACGAAAAAAGGATCGGATTCGCGTGCGAATTTACAGGTTGTAAATGAGCATTTTGATCGGACTCGCGCACGAGGTGATTTTTAACGCCGTATTGGCGAGCGAAGGCAGTTTTCGTACAAAGCCTAGTTTATTTAAGCTGCTGATTTTAATCATATATCACGATAAACGTAGATGCACATAAAGCCTGATTGTGCTGGGTTTGCCTAAGACTAGGGACACTATTTTGACCAATAACGATATTTTTCGCCGTATACGTTACACCTTTGATTTAAAAGACAGCACCATCGTGGATATCTTCGCCTTGGCAGAGGTCAGCGTGGCTC
The DNA here is from genome assembly GCF_021021315.1 of Halomonas sp. IOP_14. Taxonomy (NCBI): domain Bacteria; kingdom Pseudomonadati; phylum Pseudomonadota; class Gammaproteobacteria; order Oceanospirillales; family Halomonadaceae; genus Halomonas; species Halomonas sp. IOP_14. The sequence continues at coordinate 6,278 of NZ_JAINWD010000048.1, forward strand.
AAGAGCAGGTAACGGCCTGGCTGAAAAAGGATGACGACGACGCCTTTGTCACCATGAAGAACAAAGAGCTAGCGGCGTTTTTGAACGGCTTCATTAGCTTTAAGCGTGGTAAGCGCGAAGGGCCACAGCCCGTGCCAGAATCGCAGTTGAACAACAATATGGTGTTCCAGAAGCTGCGCATTGCGCTGAATTTAAAGGCTGAAGATATTTTGGCTGCTTTTGAACTGGCTGGCTTCAACCTAAGTAACCATGAATTAAGTGCGTTTTTCCGCAAGCCCAGCCATAAGAATTATCGAGAGTGCAAAGATCAGGTGCTGCGAAATTTCTTACTCGGCATCCAGCTTCAGTTGCGACCAAACCAGGAGGCTCCAAGCTCTGAGTCCTGAGCTTAATCGCCTGAATTCATATAATAGCTGCAGCACTTTGTATCATACGGTATAGGCCAGCTGCTGCTTCGATGTGACGTTTTAACAGCTGTCGAATCGAGCGGTCATTGGCGGTCTAACAGGAGAGTGTAATGTCTATAGATCCAATGGCGGTATGGGCGAATATGACATTGAAAATCTGGCCTGAACGCTACTGGATGTTCGATCTTAGCGATACATCCGCTCAAGATGTGGCTAACGTGTTCGTGGCAAGCGATGCTCGGTACAGCTGTTTAATTCGCGATCAGGCAGGTGTGTCAGCGATTGTCGACGAGGCAGCCGTTGAACGCTTAAAAACTGAGGTCTCTATAAGAGATAGCTTCGGCCCGTTTCAAGTTATATCAACGGATGGCGAGCTTCCCTTCGATGTGATTGGTTTTCTCGGCCCTGTTCTGCGAGTGTTAAATGAACACGGCATTAAAGCTGGCCCGCAGTGTGGTGCCGTATTCGATCACTTGTTTATTTACGAGCGGGATATCGAGCGAGCGAATGCTCTTTTAGAGGATTTCATTAGCCAAGCTAGGGCGTGTCAATAAGTTGCTTTATATGTCGCTCAACGGGGCGTTTGATGGCTATTGGCTTGGCCGAAGGCATGAAACAGTGATCAGGCTACCCGATTTCGCTACCCACTATTATTTGCGAGAGACAGGCCCGTTTCGGAGTCTCTCAGAGCTACCTGCTGGCTCGGAAGATCCTGTATTTCAAGATATCCTAACTCGTCATCAGCGTGATCCCGGTTACCGGCGGCGCTACGGTAGGAATTACATAGGAGTCCGACGTGAGGTGGAGGCTCGGCTGCGTGAGCTCTTCGTTGCGCGTGGAGGTAAACCGCGCCGCGATCATCCCTTCTATCTAGTGCTTGGAGAATCCCCTTGGTTTCGTGACCTGAACGCAAACCAAGGTGAGCTTAGAATCCCTCTCTCTGAGCTCGATCCCGAAGTAACGTCTTTAACTTACCCGGATAGCTTTATTGCGCTAACCCGAGACGACAAGCCTTACTACAATCAAGTGTTTCTGCTTAATGAGGTGAGTAGGCTCGTTACACGCTTCGGAATCCCTGCCAATGATCACGAGATTCCTTACGAGCGCTATTGGGAAACAGATTTTGAGCTCTATATCGAGGTGCAGCTTTGGGACACTCCACCCAACTTCAAAGCCTAGAAAACAATTAATTCAATTTTTTGGGAATGAAGGCAGCAAAATTGCGCTATATAAGCATCGGTGAAGGTAGGCTTTAGCGTTAGGCTTTGTACGAAAACTGCCTGTGCTCGGCCATGCTGCGTTAAAAAACGGCTCAAAATGCTCATTTACACTCCGTAAACTCCGCTTTTTCGCCGTTTTTTGCCTTGCCTGACCTTCGCTCGCCGACTTTTCGTACAAAGTCTAGTGCCTTTCTCGAAATGGGAAGCAGTGGTGCCTTCGTGTCGCATTTTATCCTGAAGATGAAGGACGGATTCTAATTCTCTTTGTCATGAATTAGGAGAGTCAGCCTCGTGCATACATGCATGAGAGCAGCTAACCTGGCATTTCACTCGGTCATCAATGACCGCTAACGACCATTTGCTTGCAATATGTTTGACTGCGCAATCATTTGAGTATATATTTGTGGGATCAACCATCGCGCAAGAGTAATGACTATGTCGGAAAATATAGAGGCAGGATTGGTGTTAAGTGTCATCAACCTGCAAAGTAAAATCCAAAAACGGATTGGCAGTGCGCTTTCTGCGCATGGTATTGGCCTGTCCGATTATCTGGTTCTCAATCAGCTATACACCGCACCCAATCAAAAAGTACGCCGTAGCGATCTTGCTGAACAGGTTGGGTTGAGCCCATCAGGGGTTACTCGCCTTTTAAATCCTATGGAGAAAATAGGGCTGGTTAAGAAGCAGGAAAACCCTCGTGATGCCAGAGTCAGCCTGGTGGCACTTACCACTGCTGGGACAAAAATTTATGAAGATGCGCAAGTTTCGTTTAAACATGCTTCTGCCGCATTGCTTGAACCACTTGATAAGAAAGAGTTAGATGAGTTTTATAAACTGTTAAAGGCAGTGTTGTAGTTTTGCTTGCCCACTGGGCATTGACTCTTGATAGACCAGCCAGCAGATTTCAAGGGTTTGCACCGAACGAAAGCGGCGGAGGCACTTACCATGGCCAGAAATATTGAGATCAAAGCACGTATCGACAACATCGAAGCGCTCGAGTCCAGGGTGGCTAAGATCGCGGACAATGGGCCTACTGAGATAGTGCAAGACGATACCTTCTTCCATTGTGAGGCTGGTCGGCTGAAGCTTCGGGTGTTTTCAGAAAAGCACGGCGAACTCATTTTTTACCTGCGCGCCAATCAGGCAGGCCCGAAAGAATCGTTTTACGTTCGCTCGCAAACCGATGAGCCTGAGGCGTTGCGAGAGACGCTTTCGCTGGCTTATGGTGAAGAGTTGGCCGTGTTCGAAAACATCGCACGCTGTATCTTGTTGACAGGACTCGTGTACATCTCGATAGAGTGGAGGGCCTTGGGCACTTTCTTGAACTTGAAGTGGTACTTTCCTCCAGTGAGTCATCACAGCCCGGTGTGGAAGTCGCGCACCACTTATTGGATCGGCTCGGTATCGAGTCATCCCAGCTCATTGAAGGCGCTTATGTCGACTTGCTCGAGGAAAAGGGGAGCTAACCATCCATTCTACAGGCTCTAACCAAGGAGCCGCGGGAGGTTGTCGAGTTCAGATGTTAGGGTAATCGGCTATGGAAATCGAAGCGGATCTGATAGAAAAGGAGAGAGCCTTGCTTAGCTTCGAGGTGCGCAGGTCACCGGCGAAGCTGCGGTCTCTGCTATCCTCGGATTTCCTGGAGATCGGCACATCAGGCGATTTTTTCGGGTTAGATAGTGTCCTTGATTGTTTGCCGCAGGAGTCCGCATGGTCGGCCATATCTCAGGACTTTGAGCACCGGAGATTGAGCTCTGATCTTATTCAGCTCTTTTATAGGGTTGCTATCAGTCGTCAAAATGGCTTAGGTACAAGCTATTCTCGGCGAACGTCAATATGGCGGAAAGAGGGAAGTGACTGGAAAATGGTTTACAACCAAGGTACGGCTATTTCTCCTTTTGAGGTTCAGTCTTAGATCGTTGATTCTGCGGGCGTTACACACTTTAATTTTGAAAAGTGAGGGGATATGGGAACGGAAATTTGGCTTCTGTATGTCAGCACCGTATTCATTTTGATGAGTACACCGGGCCCTAGCCAGCTTTTGATGCTTTCCAATAGCGTTAGCAATGGCTTCCAACGGTCGCTATTTACCGCTGCTGGCGATTTGTCAGCCAATTTTTTACAAATGATTGTCGCCTCGATAGGTTTGGTGAGCATTGTTCAGCAATCCAGTGATTTTTTTATCGTTGTGAAGTGGGCGGGGGTGGCATATTTATCGTACTTAGGCCTAAGGTTGATCTTCTCAAAGAGTGGGGGCCATGTAGGTGTGGCGAATCAGGGGCGGTCGAAACAAAGCTTGTTTTGGCAAGGTTTTATCACTTCAGCCGCAAACCCTAAAGCCGTTATTTTTTTCGCTGCTCTTTTTCCACAGTTCATTAACCCATCTGAGCCCCTTCTGCATCAGTTTGCGATACTGAGTGCCACGTATCTCATCATGGATGCGGTTTTCTTGTTTTCCTACGGTAAATCAGCTGAATGGGTTAGTACGAAACTAAAGTCATCAGCGCGCCAGTACTTAGGTAAGGTATCTGGATCGTTTTTGATTGGCGCAGCGGTGCTTCTAGGGCTGAAGGAAGTTGATGCTAACTTATAAAACGCCTCGCCAGCGATAGATACGGGGGAAAGCTGTGGTCAAGCAAGTGGGCGGAGTTAACATTCAACCTAGGCACAGGGCTACATGCCACTGCGGCATGGTGGAGCTCGAACTCGATCTGCCTGAGGGGCTTGTTGACCCGAAACGGTGTAACTGCTCTATTTGCAGTCGCAAAGGCGCTGTTATGGCCTATGTACCATTGAACGGTCTTCGCATTCTCCGCGGCGCCGAGCATCTAAAGCTTTATCAGTTCAATTCAGGTGTCGCAAAGCACTACTTCTGTTCAAACTGCGGCATCTACACCCACCACCAAGCGCGCTCGAACCCCACTGTGTATGGGTTCAATGTCGGGTGCCTGGAAGGCGTTAACCCCTGTGATTTGGATGGTGTACCGGTTAGCGACGGTATCAATCATGAGGTTGATCTGTAGCAGCAGGGATAGGGGAGCTATAACGTGTCCAGCGTTGGATGGTTCAGCACCACCCAGCAAGTCAAAATAGGCGCATTGGTAGTAAGGTATTGAGATGGAGCATGAAGCGCTGGTCAAAAAATGGCTGATGAGTGATCAGGCACGTATGGAGGCGCTGACAATAGCGGCTGCGCGGAAGCTGCCGGGGTGGTGTCTCGCTGCTGGATTCGTTAGAAACTTGGTGTGGGACAAGCTGCATAATTTTTCGAAGAATACGGCCCTTAACGACATCGATTTAATTTACTTCGATCCTGACGACATAAGCGATTCCCGCGATCATGAGATCGAGCAAGGATTAAGGGAAGTCTCAACGTTTCCCTGGTCGGTAAAGAACCAGGCAAGAATGCACGAGAGAAATAATGACTGTCCGTATACGTCCACTGAAGATGCCATGAGTTTCTGGGTAGAAGTAGAAACTGCTGTAGGCGCTGCTTTGGATGATGATGGAGACGTTATTCTTGTAGCTCCCTTTGGTGTTAAGCCTCTGTTTGACTATACCATTACCTTAAATCCCAAACGACCAAAGCGAACAGATTTTGATGCCCGAATATGCGCTAAGCGATGGCTACAAACCTGGCCAAGGTTGGTGGTAAAGGTCTTATAGATGATTGTTGTATCGGCAGGGCTTAGCACTGCACCGAGATCAACTATTTTCTTTACCGTGAAAATTGGTTGAAAATTAATAGGAAATGAAGCTATGGAACTTGCTAGAGTAAATGATGAAAATATCAACGATCTTTATGACTTGAATGTCAAGCTTGCTGAGTCTGAAAATCAAAAGCACCTGTTTACTGCTGATAGAACAAGTTACGCCGACGCTTTTTTGGCCTCTACGCCTGCTTGTTTTGGATTATTGGCTTATCAAGACAACCAGCCCATTGGCTTCTATATATATAATTTTAAGTTTGCGAGTTACGTTGGATCCCGCGTTCTTTATATTGAGGATCTGTACTTGATCGATGGTTTTGATGGCGATGAAAATAAAAGTATTTTACTACAGCATGCTGTAAATGAGTCACAGTCTGAGAATTGTTGTAGAGCTGAGATGCGTGTTCTTAAAGAGTTCAATATTGGGTATGATCTTATAAGTAGTTTTGGTTTCAGTGAGATCAAGAAGTGGAATGTTTATCGTCTAGATCTTTAATAAACCAGCACCAGTGCGCGTTGTCATTAAAACCTTAACAGCATATACGTGGAGCCTGTAATGAAATCAACCGTGGAAGAGCGTATCCGTTCGCTGGGCTTGGAACTGCCCGTCGTTACCACGCCAAGCAGCTTTCGTTCTTATGCCATTTCGGACAACATGCTCTATCTGTCAGGTAAGGGGGCTCCGTTGCGAGAAGAGGGAGTTGTTGTCCCAAAAGTTGGGCAGGAAGTCACTGTTGAGCAGGCTCGGATGTACGCTCAAGAGGTTGGCCTGTATCTCCTTGCGCTCATTAAAGAAGCGCTGGGTGACTTTGATCGGGTTCAGCGTGTCGTGAAGGTGTTTGGTATGGTCAATGCTGATCCTAACTTTACCTCTCACACTGAAGTCATCAACGGTTGTTCCGACCTGTTTGTTACCGTTCTTGGTGAGCGCGGTGAGCATGCACGCTCTGCCATTGGTGTTGGCTCATTGCCGAAGGGGTTTGCTGTGGAAATTGAAGCCATCGTTGAGTTTTCAGGCTCTTCGCCACACCATCGCGACGCTTAACCTCTTCCTTGAGCTGTCCCCACTTTTGGTAGCTTTTGCCAAACGCCGAGGGCTTAGGCTCAGTAAAGGCACACTCCTGCCGGAAATCAATCGGGTTCGGAGCTAGCGCTTGCCGAGAGCATCATCAACAAGGAGGAAAGGGTGCAAATTTGTGAAACGGAGAGGCTGGTTATAAGAACGTTGTCCTTAGACGATGTTCCCGAGTTGACCAATATCCTCAGCGACCCTGAGGTGATGAAATATTCGATTCGAGGCGTTTGCGATGAAACGGCGACTCGGCAGTTTATCGAGTGGTGTTTGGAGAGCTATGCAGCTCACAGCATCGGGCCGTGGGCCTTAGTAGAGAAGGATTCTGGAAATCTTGTTGGCTTTTGTGGTATCAGCCCCGAAGAGGTCAATGGTGTTGAGGAGATGGGGCTAGGCTATCGGCTAGCCAAACGGTACTGGGGGCAGGGGCTGGCGTCTGAGTCAGTGCAAGCGGTACTCCATAATGCACTTAATCAAAAGCAGCTATCGTCGGTGGTGGTTATTATTGAGCCTGAGAATGTTGCGTCGCTTAAGGTCGCAGAGAAAGCCGGTTTTTCTGCGTTCGATAATCTTGAATTTCATGGCCGTCCGGTGAGGCAGTATCGGTTAACTCAGCAGTAGAGGGGCGTACTTCATACTAATGAAATGAAAGCGATAGGTGCGCGATGAGTGGCATTATGGGCTAACCCGATTATGCCAGTAGCCCGGCTTTCTCGAGTGATGGGCGAAAGCAACAATGGTAATTGTTTGGTTATTGGAAACAGTCACAAGGGAAAACGGGAATTGTTGAAGGATGAAGCGCTTTGCGCCACGTTTGCGTGCTTCGCCTATTACAGGAACCAGTGGTGGATTTGGTGCGCTTAGCTTTGTGGTAGCTTGTTCAAAGGTATCAATAAGCTGTTCACCAAGCCCCGGTGATTCGAGTTCATACTAAGCTGCGGCTTCCATCAGTTCTTCTGAAGCCTCTGGACTAACCTTTACTATCAAAATCAGTTCCTTAACCGAGCTCTGGCACGCTCAAGGACTTCACTGACATCTAAAGATTTGATTTTGCCAGATTCAATCTCATTGATTCTGCGACATATCTCCGCGTCCCAAGCTTCCGATACACTGATTTCAGCCATACCATCCAGGCTTGCTACCAAATCATGAGCGAGTTTAGCTCGCTCTTTCTCCGATAGGGTCATTGCTTCGTTCGTGATGGTTTCAAGTTGCGCTGTATTCATCTATTTACCCAGCCTCATGGAAACGGCAATGTCAAAATCATGCAGTAAATTACACTTGATAACAAGGCCATCATGCCTGCCTATGGACTGTTGCGGAACCATATCATTAGCGCAGTTGGCAGATTCTGCGCCGAGGAAATCAATGCCAAAGGTCATACTGAAAGGATTTATCATCGTCCCCGAGCCGGATCTGAACGCTGTTAAAGCAGAGCTCATCAACCATAAGCGGTTAACCCTGTCTGAGCCCGGCTGCCTCGTTTTTGAGGTTGTTCAAGGCACTATTAACCCCTATCGATTTGATGTGTATGAAGAGTTCATTGACCGAGACTCTTTTGAGCGACATCAAGCTAGAGTGAAATCCTCCGCCTGGGGTAAGGTTTCAGCCAATATTGAAAGGCATTACAGTCAGCAATCCGCTGGGTAGCTAACCCAGCGGCTATAACCGACGTTTCTTACTTTCGTATGTGTGCTCTATTAGCCGCGCTTCTTACCAGTATCTCTCATACTCATCACGTAAATAATGAACATGATCAGTGAGCCCATTACAAAACACCATACGCCTACGGTTGCGTAGCTCGCAAAAGCGGGAAGAAACAAAAGACTGCCAAAGAAGAAAAATAAGCTTGATAAGAGACCGAGTAGGTTGGGTAGCTGTTGATGCTGCGCTATCTCACTGTTCATTTTATTTCCTTATCTGAACTATTACTTTCAAGAGCCTCACAGTGCTTAAATACTGATGTCCGGTGCAAACTGAAAGCCCACCGATACCCGATTCCAACTGTTGATTTGGACAATAATGGCGGTGAGGTCAATTAGCCCCTGCTCACCAAACGCAGCTAGGGCGTTTTGATAGTCGTTGTCACTCACCGCTTGCTGGCTGACCAGTGTTAGTGCTTCGGCCCAGGCGAGTGCGGCGCGCTCTTGTGTGCTGAAGCAGGGGGCTTCACGCCAAGCAGGCAATACGTCTAAGCGAACCTGGTGTTCGCCATCGTCTCTGGCCTCTTGCGAATGCATGTGCTGACAAAAGCAGCAGTGATTAATTTGCGAAACACGTAGGTTGACCAAGTGGATTATCGAGCGATCAACCGTTGAGTCTGGGGCAACGTCGCCTAGTGCCGTCAGGTGCTTAGCTAGGCGGGGGCAAAGGCGATATACAGACTGTTGAGAGATACGAGTAGACATGTGGGTGACCTCGGTGAGTAAGTTGAGAGCTCAGCTTAACGTCGAGGTTTTTTTACGCCTTGTAAATTTGCGACAGTTTGCGCTTGCGATAGGCGGCGGGCGTTTCATAGGCGAGTGATTGGAAGGCATGGGTGAAGTGAGCTTGGTCATAGTAGCCGCATTGCAGGGCTATTTCCGTTAGGGGCAGCGTGGTTGCAAGCAGTCCATGGCGGGCTCGGTTCAGCCGGGCATAGGCCACTAATTGGCCTGGGGTAACGCCCACCTCGCGTTTTAATTTGCGCTCCAGGGTACGTCGAGTAAACCCTAGCGTGGCGCCTAACTGTTGGGGCGGAAGCTGAAGTGCTCCAATGGCTTGAACAATCTTAGTGATACGGCTATTGGCGGGTGGCTGGCTTTCTAGTCGATGTAACAACCATGTTTCCAGCAGGCGTAAACCCTGTTGCGAGTCCGACTGGTAGAGGCGCTCTACCACAGGTATTAATCCTTGCAATCCTAATGGTTCAAGCTCGTTATCCAAGCGGTAGTGTGTATCTGTGAATGCTTCGGGTAGCAAACCCAGCAAGCAGTGGGTGCCGGCTGCCTTAAAACGAATGCCCAGACAGGGTGCGGTGGTGTCGAGTGTCTCTATCAACGTGGTTTTGTTGAAACAGAGCGTGATAATGGGGTGGGGGCTGGTGAGCTTGATGCTGAGGCTAGCACCGGCATCAGGGTAGAACTTTTCGGTTCTTGATTCAGTGAGATGCCCTGGGCGCCCCATTGACCAAAGGCACTGAACCCACGGGGCTAAGCGTTTATCAGGCAGGCGATGCCGAAAATTTAGATCGTTAGCGTTGCTTGGCAAGATGAACTCGGTCATGGCGTTAACCAATGGTATGTTTTTTTAATGATGGCTCACATTAACTCAATCACGCAGCATCTGGGAGCTGGCCCGGCGCCATACACTAGGCGGCGCTTTTTCCTGGCGAGCCCAGTTGCGCCTTAGCTGCCGCTCATCCCCGAATCCGGATGCTTCGGCGATACGCGCTAGCGTCCATGTCGTTTCGGTCATTAACGCTTTGGCTCGCTGCAGGCGCAACCCCATAATGTAGTCGCCCACCAGCATGCCGGTGAGGCTTTTGAATTGGCGCCGGAAATGACGCTCGCTCATGGCTGCCTGAGCCGCCAATGTCTCGATACGCCAGGTTTGCGAAGGGGCGGCACATATTGCATCTTGAACGCGATGCAGCCGTTCATCCACATGATTGCGGCCCTCAAGCCATGCACCCAATTGAGGCTCCTGACCACTGCGACGAAGATACAGCACCATCTCTCGCGCTACCGCCAAGGCCAGTGAATGGCCACAAGCACGGGTAAGCCAGTACAGCATGGTATCAATGCCGGTCGAAATCCCCGCGCTGGTTAAATAGCGCCCGTCCTCGGTAAAGATACAATCACTTTGTACCTTTGCTTGTGGGGCTTTGGCTTGTAACTGCTCGATTAGCGCGTGGTGGGTGGTACAGCGTCTTCCCTTTAACAGGCCCGCGTCTGCCAGTAATAGCGTGCCTGAGCAAACGGTCATCAGCGTATCTGCATAGTGGGCATTCGCTTTGAGCCAAGCAACACACTCTTGCTGCGCTAATGGCTCAAGGCTATTGCGGTACTGCCCAGGAATAAGCAGTAAATCTTGAGTAGGAAGCTGTTCAGGCAAGGGATCGATGCCGCTAAGGGTCAGCGGCCCTAGCCACTGCATGGCCGCTTTGGGGCCGAGATAGCGCACCTGAATGTCTATCGAAAGCCGGTCAGCACACTGTAAGACCTGAAGTGGGCCAACCAAATCAAGTGGCACTTGGCCGGGCATCATCAGTACCGCCACCCGCAAGGTGGTGGCTCTTGTGGATGGCGGTTGGCTATTGTGTTGCTCTTCACTCACGGGGGGGTTGCCATTCGTTGATCATGTCTTGTGTGCTGATAATACGCGCAAAGCGGTCTTCAAGTACCAGTTCGGTGCGCGCCTTAATATCATCTGCTGACCAGGTGATGCCGTGGCGTGTCATGGGGAACGTTAGGGTAGCATCGCTGATAAAGTCGACGCTAAACCCTAAATCCGACGCCACCCGTGCGGTGGTTTCGCAGCATTGCTCGGTACGAATACCGCTAATCGCCAGCCGTTCAATGCCTCGCTCCCGTAACCAGCTTTCTAGTGAGGTATCGCTGAACGCGTTATGCGCACGTTTCTGAAAGGTTACCGCCACTTCATCGTTAAAGTCATCAAGCGGACGAATAAGGCCACCGTCAGGGTCGAAAGCCCCTTGGCTGCCAGGTGCCTCATGCAGAATGCGCACAACCGGTATATCGTTGGTCTGGGCTGCGTTCAGCACCGCACGCTGCTTGGGACGCCACGCCTGAGCCAGTGATTCTACCCAGTAATCGCGGGCAGGGAACGAGGCTTGAACATCAATTAATAGTAATGCGGTTTTAGGCTGGGTCATGGCTAATCTCATCGTGTTGAAGTGAGGTTACAGATTAGCTGTTACGCATTCTGCCAACGATGCGTTAAGCGGTCACAAAGGGGGCAATTTCGGCCATGTGTGGCCGAAGGGTAATATCTGACAATGGCGATTATGAATCATCTAGGCGCTAGGCTCTCACCTCTGAAGGGATATGCTTTCGAGAGGGCGAGAATTGTCTGCTAAGTTAAACTTGCTACCTTCAACACCATGGTTGTTGACCCAGAAAAGCCGATTAACCATTTCAAGTAGGGAAAATGCTCTTCGTTTACGGCGATAAATCCCTTGGACTCGTACAGCCTCCTTGCTCTCGGGTTGCTATCGATAACGTCTAAGCGGATCGTCTCGAAACCATTATCCACGGCATGTGCAATAATGCTATCCAAGAGTCTGGAACCTATGCCTCGCCCTCGGAATCGGCTATCGACAGCAATCCCATCCATCACCAATTCTTGAGATTTTGGCTTGCGCTCGAATAAGCTGAACACCAGACATGCCCAGAGCCCTTTCAATGTTCCAAGCTTGCCTATCAGCTGTTTCATCCCGATTCCGCTCGTTAGCGAACCATTGGGCTGCTGAAACCCTGCTAGCCCAATGACCTCATCTTCAAAGATGGCAGTAAAGGAAAATTCAGGGACAAAACAGTCGGAGAGTAATTGAATGCGCTTAGCCTTGTCAGGTATTGCGCTCGCGAATTTAGCGCCGAAAGCTTCTTCATATAGCTTAGCGACAGGCCCAGCCTTCTCAAGGTTAAAGCCTTTCTGAATCAGAACGTTCATATACTGGCTCCTAGATTCAAAGAGAAATGACCATTGGTCACAGACGCAGTGAATTAATTTTTATTTGCAGGGATGAGGCAACTTCAGTAGTGGATGAGGAATTGCCGCGGGTCTTTGGTTCAATATCATAAAGGGGGGATGCATCGTTAGTACCTTCACTGATAATGGCATGATGGGTACCTGTACCGTAAATATGTGTGCTAATTTGAATTGGTCTGGTCGACCGCATGCAATCATTGAAAATGTGATTGTTTCCAAGGATCACCGCAAGCAACGTATCGGTAAGGCCAATCTTAGGTGTGCTATAGACTTTGCCCAGCAAGCTGGCTGTTATAAAGCGGCGCTTATGACGAGGTCTAAAGACCCCGCGACACAGGTTCTACGAGTCTTCAGGATTCAGCCCAAGCAAGCAGAGGTATCAGGTAGGGTTCAATGCATAACGCCCCATCCGATGCGCACGCACGGTTTTGCCATTAATACGGGTAAGCGTAAGTTTTGGGATAGGAGAGAGACATGATACCAATCGAAACATGGATGGCTTTCACTGCCGCATGCGTTTTAATAATTCTAGTGCCGGGGCCTGATAATATACTCGCCGTTAGTCGTGGACTTAGCCAGGGGCGTCTAGCGGCTTGTGTCTCCAGCGTAGGAGCTGGAATGGGGCTGATGGTGCATGTGGTTGTCGCTTTTCTTGGTTTGGCGGCTCTTATCCAGACCTCTGCCGTTGCCTTTAGCGCCGTTAAATTGATTGGGGCCGGGTATTTGATTTGGTTAGGTATTAAAGCATTACGTTCCAGAGACTTGATTGCATTTTCATCGCATCGTCGTTTGTCTTACCGCGTGGTTTTAACCACTGGGTTTCTAACCAACGTGCTTAATCCGAAGCCCGCGCTATTTATCTTGGCATTTATTCCTCAATTTGTATCGCCGGCGCAGGGATCGATTGCGTTGCAAACGCTATTGCTAGGTGCTTGGTTTGCTTTTATGGCATTCGCTATATTCGCCGTGCTGGGTCTCTTTTCATCTATGTTTGCGCGCTGGTTGGAGAGTCGTCCGCGCGTAATTCAAGGCCTGAATATGGGCGCTGGAGCAATGTTCATTGCAGCGGGGTTATCAGTGATATTTCTTGAGAAAGTGGAGAACCGCTAGTCGAAGACGACTAAACCTTCACACAGACAAAAATAGCGTTTCCAGAGGCGTTATCCCAGGGGATGATTTTTTCATAGTTGTGCTCAAACACATGAACCTCAAAGTGAGGCGCTAAGAGTGCGCTTAACTCCGCAAAGCTGACGGCTACCATGGGGTGTTCGTCGTTCCATAGCTGTGTTCCTTCAGCGTTGGCTTTTTCAATGCTGAGCCTAAGCGACTGCTTTTCACCTTGGCCACTGTAGTGCCATCCCGAGCGGAACGTGAATAAATCGCTTTCTTGTTGGGCGCTGTGTTTAACAGATAAAGCGTTATCGATTTTGTCTTTATCGACTGCGTTAAAACAGAAAATACCACCAGACTTGAGGGCACAATGAGTACTGGATATACACGCTTTTAGCTTTTCAATCCCATCGTTGTAGTGGATTGAGTATAAAAAGCAGGTGATTAAGTCTTGAGGCTCGTTGGCCTTGAAGTCACTCATATCTTGCAACGTGAAGTGTGCTTCTGAACAACGCGTGGCGGCAATATCCAGCATGGGTTGATTAATATCAAGCCCGCTGCTGGCGTATCCAAAATCAATAAAATGGCGCACGTGTGGGCCGGTGCCACAGGCTAAATCTAGGTGTGTCGTTCCGCCGTTACCGAAAATCTGATGCAGCCTGCGAATGGCGTGGCTTTGCGCTTGATAGTCGATATCCACGCACATCAAATCGTAGTAGCCAGAAAGGTCGGTATAGAGGGCATTGACGGACATAGTGACCTAATAGTGGCAACTGAAATAGGGTGGGTGGCGCATAGTAAACGAGCGAGTAGGGTTTGAGAAGCAGGCACAGCTTGGAGTTTAACGATTACGCAAATACATCTTGCAGCCCTAAAGAAACTCTGACGATGACCGATATATACCTAAGACCATCGAGATTTCTCTGGTCGTTGCTAAATGCCGAGAGTGCCCGTTATGCCGAAAATGCTGATCTTTATCATCACCTTGCTTCTCATTCTGTCTAACCAAGCGCAGGCAAACTCGAGTGCGGCAGAGGCGGCGGCGTTGGCGTGGCTAGAAGCCATCGATAGCGGTCAGTATGAGCAGGCATGGGAATCGTCATCTTCACTACTAAAAAAGCCGCTTTCACCGCACATGTTAGAACGGACGATTGGTGCAGCGCGTCGTGACTTTGGTGCGGTTCAGTCGCGTCGGCGAGTAAGCGTTGTCCGCGAAACCTCTATGCCTGGGGCTCCAAGAGATGACTACGCGGTTTTGACGTTCCAAACACGTTTTGAAAACAGATCATCGCAGATTACGGAAACCATCACTCCTCACTTGGAAGAGGGCACGTGGAAAGTTAGTGGTTATTACTTGAACTAACCGACTCCTCAAAAATACTGCAACCACCTCTGGTTTGCAGCATTGCCTTGGTTCAGGCTCCTTTTCCCCTCGAATCCTGCCATCACGTTGTTCATGACGAAGCTCAATTTGGCTGCTACGTTGAGTAGATAGCCTTGTGTATGTTGCTATGGATAGGCTGCAGATTCAGACGGGAATGTTCAAGGCGTTGAATGCGAGGAGTGGGTATGCAAACCCTTTCTCTCAAACCGCACTGGCTCTGGTTGATGGTTGCCAGTTTGCTAATGGCTACTATGTCGTTTACATGGCAGGCCATGGCACAAAGCGCTTCACCAAGCGTTCTGGTGCTTAATATTGAAGGCGCCATCGGCCCGGCTACCAAGGACTACTTTGAGCGTGGGCTGGATAAAGCCCGCGAGCAGGGCAGTGAGGTGGTGATCGTCGAGCTCGATACCCCCGGCGGGTTGGTCGACACCACCCGCGACATGATTCGCGAGATGCTCAACGCTGACATTCCCGTGGTGATGTACGTTTTCCCCAGTGGTGCGCGAGCGGCAAGCGCGGGCACCTATCTACTTTACGGTAGCCACGTGGCTGCCATGGCCCCCTCGACGCATCTCGGCTCGGCCACGCCGGTACAGATGGGCGGTGGGCTGCTCGGCAGCGATGAAGACGAAGAAGATAATTCGGCTGAGGAGTCGGATGGCGAGGGCAGCGCCATGGAACGCAAGGTGATGGAAGATGCGGTGAGCTTTATCCGCAGCCTAGCGGAACGCCATGATCGCAATGCCGATTGGGCTGAAGAGGCCGTGCGCAATGCGGTCAATTTCACTGCCAGCGAGGCGCTGGAGCAGAACGTCATCAATGTGGTGGCGCGCGATCTTGACGATCTCCTTGAGCAGATTGACGGCATGAGCGTGGTCATGGAAAGTGGCGATGCTACGCTTGAGACCGCAGGCCTCACCATTGAACGCTTCGACCCTGATTGGCGCACCCAGGTGCTATCGCTGATCACTAATCCCAACATAGCCTTCTTCTTGATGGTCATCGGCTTTTACGGGCTGGTTTTCGAGCTGGCCAATCCCGGCAGCCTGTTCCCCGGCACCATTGGCTTGATTTGCTTGCTGCTCGCCCTGTTTGCGTTTCAGGTGCTGCCGATTAACTACGCCGGGCTTGCGCTGATGGTGGTCGGGCTGGCGTTGATGGTGGGTGAGGCATTTATGCCTAGCTTCGGCGTGCTGGGGGTTGGCGGCATCATTGCCTTTGTACTTGGTTCGGTAATGCTGATGGACGCGGAGCATCTTGCCATTTCGCTACCACTAATCGGTGGTGTGGCATTGGTGTCCGGGGGGCTAATGCTATGGACGTTAACACGCTTTGCAACGCTGCGCCGTCGTCCGGCACACACTGGCGCGGAGCAGTTAATCGGCGCAGATGCGGTTGCACTGGATGATTTTGAGACCAGCGGCCATGTAAGGCTGCATGGCGAGCGCTGGAACGCAGTGAGCGATGTGCCAGTCAAACGAGGTGAAAAGCTTGTGGTGGTGCGCCTTGATGGCTTAACGGTATATGTGACGCCCCGCTAGTGCCCACTTTCTGACATAACCGACCCACAGCTAAACGAGGTGTCCAATGATTATTTCGTATTTAGTTCCTGTCGTGCTGGTGGTGATGTTGATCGCCGCCTCTATTCGCATACTGCCAGAATATAAACGCGGCGTAGTGTTCTTTCTGGGGCGTTATCAGATAGTGAAAGGGCCTGGGCTAGTCATTGTGATCCCCGCCATTCAGAAGATGGAGGTGGTGGATCTGCGCGTCATTACCATGGATGTGCCGGAACAGGACGTAATCTCTCAGGATAACGTCACCGTTAAAGTTAATGCGGTGCTTTATTTCCGCGTCGTCGATCCAGAAAAGGCGATCATTCAAGTCGAGAATTTTACCCAGGCGACCAGTCAACTAGCACAGACCACTTTGCGCTCCGTGCTGGGTAAGCATGATCTGGATGAGATGCTTTCCGAGCGCGATAAGCTCAACGACGATATCCAGGAAATCATCGATACCCAAACCGAAGCGTGGGGTATCAAGGTCGCCAATGTTGAAATTAAGCATGTAGATTTGGATGAGAGCATGATTCGCGCCATTGCGCGCCAGGCAGAGGCGGAGCGTGAGCGTCGCGCTAAGGTGATTCACGCCGAAGGGGAACTGCAAGCATCCAAGAAACTGGTCGAGGCGGCCAATGTCATGCAGGAAAACTCTGCTGCGCTGCAACTGCGCTACCTGCAAACCATGAGCGACATGAGCAACAAGAATGCCTCGACAATCGTTTTCCCGCTGCCCATGGACATCATGGAAGCGTTCAAGGATATGAAAGCCAAGCATACGGCAGCGACGCCTGGTAAGGCGCAGGATGACGCCTAGGCTCACAGCTCTTCCCACTGCCTGTGGTACGGTTTGGCAGCAACTGGCAGTGGGCTCCCTGAATACATTTTTTGTTTCATGGGATATGCTTCGAAGCCCCTGATCCAAGAATCCCGGTGATGCCACTACCCCCGAACCGCCTTACTACGCCGTTATTTTCACTTCACTACGCACCGAGGTCGATAACGGCTATGACGCAATGGCCGCAAGAATGGTTGAGCTTGCAGCACAGCAGCCGGGGTTTTTAGGGGTGGAGTCTGCCCGTAATGAGGTGGGTGTAACAGTTTCTTACTGGGCCGATTTGGCATCTATTAAAGCGTGGAAAGCCCATGCTGAGCATCAAGAAGCTCAGCGGCTAGGCCATCAGCAGTGGTACCAGCACTTCAAAACCCGTATCGCCAAAGTCGAGCGAGATTACGGTATTTAGCTGGTTGCCACCGATTCACGGCTTACACCACCAGCAACAGGGGTGTCAATACCAGTTCAATAGGAATGGACAGAAGAATAGTCTCCAGAAAGGAGAGGGTGGCGAGTAGACACAGCATATTCTTCGAGCGGTTAATGCGCTCAAACCACTACTTAGTGCATTTGGATGTTATGGCCATGCAGGTCTTACACTTCGGGATTAATGCGGCGATAGACAGCCGCTAATAGGCTGTAAAGGCCAAACGCAAAAAGTCCCAGCGCGACAAAACCAAGCAACCACTGACCGAAGGGCTGGCTTCGCAGGGTGCTAAACACCTCGCTCATACCGCCTGCTTGATTGGGATTGATTTGATAAGCGGCGATGATAAAAAAGCTACCCACGATCACAAACACAGCACCACGAATCACTAAGCCGAAACGGCAAATAGGGTAGGCCCATTGTTGCGTTTGTGGTGGCATAGCGAAGTGTTTGTCGAATTTTGCCTGGTAGCCTTTAAGCGCGTGGGCAATGCCTACGCCAATCATGATGAGGCCAACCCCACCTACCAGCCAGCGCCCGAAAGGCTGCTGCATCAGCCAGCCCGCGATACCTTGCGAACCGCCACCAGAATCACCTGAAGAGCCCGCAAATTGAAAGATGAGCGTGGCGGCAAAAAAAGACAACAACGTGTGGGTAATGGCGCTCGCCAATAAGCCCGCACGAATTGCCAGCCCCTTGGCGCCGTTGCCGTGATGGTCAGTGTCTTTAACCGCCTGGATGATTCGCCACATAGCGTAGCCCACCAAGCCGATGGCCATAATGGCTAACAAGACTTTACCGAAGGGAGCGGTGAGCAAACGTTCTAAGGCGCCACGACTGCCTTCTGTTTGGCCGCCTTGTCCAAATGCTGCCAGCGCTGCTAGGCTACCCACTAATACATACACAATGCCGCGGGAGGCATAACCCATACGGGCATAAAGGGTAATTGCATCCCAGTGGTTGCGGTTTTTCATACTGTTGGCCATGGCGTCCTCCTGACTAATATGGCGTTGCGCATTCCTATGCAATCTAGCGTATAGAGCAGTATAGCGGCCCATACTGTGCTTGTGCTGTGCTATTGTTCAGCGTAGGTAATGAATCGCTATTTTTAACTATTGCGAGCAGAGCATGAGTACCATTTCGTCACCTATCTTCTGGCGCGATGCGCGTATGCCCTATGTGGAGCTGCGCAAGATTAGCGACGCGCGACAAGTTTGCTATGCGCCGCACAGCCATACGCATTGGTCGCTGGGGGCCATTACCGCAGGTAAAAGCACTTTTTGCTATCGCGATGCGACGCATCAGATTAGTGCGGGTGACATCGTTATGATGAACCCCTACTGGGTGCATGCCTGCAACCCCATCGAGAACCAGCCCTGGGCGTACATGATGCTCTACGTCGATACCGAGTGGCTGAGTGAATTGCGTTACCAATTGGGCCTGTTGAATACGCCGTATTGGCAAGATATCGCCACCGCCGTCATTACCCAGCCAGCGCTTTATGCCGGGTACTGCGATATGGCTGCTTGTTTGCTGGATGAACATCGCGACATTGGCGATAAGCAAACGGCGCTAGTCGAATACTTGTCCATCATGATGCAAGTGCTTGCTCAGGAATCCCCCGCGGTATTGCCCCAAGCGCCCAGTGCGCTAGAACAGGTCGCGGCCTATTTGCGTGCCAATTGTAGCGCTGATATATCGCTAGAACGCCTATGTGAGCAGTCCGGCTATAGTGCTGGGCACCTGATTCGCGCCTTTAAACAGCACTTCGGACTAACACCCCATGCTTACCTGATTAATCAGCGCATTCAGCTGGGGCAGCAAGCGTTAAAACAAGGGCAACCTATCGTTGAGGCGGCTTTGAACGCTGGCTTTAATGACCAGCCCCACTTTCAAAGGACGTTCAAGCGGCTGGTAGCAGCGACACCCAACCAGTACCGCTACCCGCTACTCAACCAGTAAGACAATAGCACTAGCCGCCAGGCAGATAGCGAGTGCGCGGTTAATCGTCAGTAAGATGATAGGACGATGAACATAGCGTTTCAGAAAAGCGCCTGCATATACCCAACTGGCTAGCGATAGCCAGCAAATAGGCAGATAAAGGCCGGCGAACAGCCATAGCAGATGGGGCTCATTAGCAGTGGTGTAGGCGCCAATGCCAGCGGCAGACGCCAGCCACGCCTTGGGGTTGAGCCACTGCATCATGGCACCTGTCATAAACCCAGGCGCTTTGACGCCGCCTCTCTCCTGCAAGCGCCCATCGTGCTGTAAAAGTTGATAGCTGAGATAGAGTAAAAACAGAATGCCTGCCCAGCGTAAAAACTCTTCCAGCAGCGGCAGCACATTCAGCAGGGAGTAAAGCCCCGCGCCGATGGCTAAAAATAGCGCGATAAACCCCAGCGTGGCGCCGGTTACAAAAACAAGCCCTTTAGCAATAGGGTAGTGCGTACCGCTACTCAAACAAACGATGTTGACCGGCCCCGGCGAAATAGACGCTGCGAGGGCAAAGGCGGACATGGGTAGCAGCAAAGATAGCAGGGGTGAAGCGCTCATTGTCATTCTCCTCAGATAATGCAAGGAGAATGCAGTAGCGCTTGTGGGCGGTATTGAACAAAATTGAGGTCGTTGCTTAAAGCGTTGCCCTGCTAATGCCCAAAAACCGACCAGCCGGTGCGCTGCACAAACATTTCGAGCGCCTGGGTGCCCAGAAAACTGTTGCCGTAGGCATCCAGCCCCGGCGACCAAACGGCGATGGAGCCATGGCCGGGTGCAATCGCCAGAATGCCACCGCCCACGCCACTTTTGCCAGGCAGGCCGACGCGAAATGCGAACTCTCCCGAGGCGTCGTAGTGCCCGCACATCATCATTAGTGAATTGATACGCCGTGCGCGCTGGGGGGCTACCACGCGAATGCCACTGGGTTTGTTGATACCATCCGAGGCCAAAAATAGCCCGGCATGGGCCAACTGCTCACAGCTCATGGCGATAGCGCACTGGTGAAAATAGGTGCCTAGCACCTTATCGACATCATGGCGTAGGCGGCCAAAGGCTTTCATAAAGTGCGCCAGTGAGGCGTTGCGGTCGCGGTGGGCCATTTCTGAAGCGGCCACCGCGTGGTCGAAGTAAATGCTGTCGTCATCGGCGATATAGCGCACAAAGCTAAGAATCTCGCCAAGTGTCTCTTTGGGCTCGTGGCCCATCATGATCGCATCGACTACCGCAATGGCCCCGGCATTGATAAACGGGTTACGCGGTTTGCCGCTTTCATGCTCTAGTTGCACGATGGAGTTGAAGGGATCCCCTGAGGGCTCGCGGCCTACTTTTGACCACAGAGAATCACCCACTTGCCCAAGTGCAATGGTCAGCGTAAATACTTTAGAGATACTTTGAATCGAGAAGGGCGTGGTAGCACAACCTGCCGAGTACACTTTGCCATCCACCGTGGCGAGCGAAATGGCAAACTGCTGTGGGTCAACATGGCCAAGCTCGGGAATATAGTCTGCGACCTTACCGCGTTCTTCGGCGTTTGCCATGGCTGCTGCAATGTCATTGATCAAGTCTTGCATGGGCGTATCGTGTACCGTCAATTGAGGCGGGGCATTACCCTAGCGAAAATTAGTGGAAATGTCTGTTAAACATAGCGTCTCTTTTAAACATAAACTGTCTGAACACCCGCCAGTGCGCAAGATTCGGGTCGGCAACTCGCCCTTGAAGGCTTAGTCTGAAAGGTACTAAGCAGTTCTGATGGCTAGAGAGATAACACAATGAATGACTATGAGCGTATCGAAAAAGCCATGGCCTATATGGTGGCTCATGCGGCGGAACAGCCCAATCTGGAAACGGTGGCTGCTCATGTTCATTTGAGTGCCTTCCACTTCCAGCGACTGTTTTGTCGTTATGCGGGGATTAGTCCCAAACGCTTTTTGCAGGCACTCACCTTAGAGCGCGGTAAGCAGTTGATGCATTCGTCCACTTCTTTGCTGGATATCGCCCATACCCTTGGGCTGAGCGGTGGCTCGCGGCTTTACGACCACTTTGTTCAGTTAGAGGCGGTCACGCCCGGCGAGTATAAGCGCCAGGGTGAAGGAGTGGAGATCGCTTATGGCGTTCACGAAACACCTTTAGGTCGCCTATTCGTCGCGGTAACGCCCCGGGGTATCTGCCGAATGGGGTTTGTCGATACGACTAATTCAGAGGAGTTACTGGCAAGGTTGGCCAAGGAGTGGCCGCGCAGCACCTTTCAACATAACACTGAGTCCACTCGCTATGCGGTGGAAAGGCTGTTTACTGAGCCTGAAGAGGGGGCTACCGCTGTCTCGCTACACGTCACTGGCACCAACTTCCAAATAGCGGTTTGGCGAGCGCTGTTAACGATCCCCGAGGGGCAATTTGCCAGCTATTCCCATATTGCTCAGGCGCTGGGATCACCTAAATCGTCCCGAGCAGTGGGCAATGCAGTGGGCGCTAATCCCATCGCGCTATGGATCCCCTGCCACCGGGTGATTCAACAAAGCGGCGCGCTTGGCGGCTACCGCTGGGGATTAGAGAAAAAGCAGATGGTACAAGCCTGGGAGCTGGCGCTGGCTAACACAGACAGCGCAGCGCTCGCCCCCAGTTTAACGACTTAATCAATCAGCCCGTTCGCATCAAAAAACGGGAAAGGGCCTGGGTAGTGCTCGATAAACCCTTGGTGAGTCACCATGCCGTTAGTTGCCGACCACTGGTGTAGCAGGTAACCAGGGGGCTCTAGCTGAAAGTGGGCGGGCCCGTCTGGGGTGAGATCCAAACTCACCTGGTGGGAAACCCCAGGGCAGCTAATCGCCAAAGTGTTAGCAAAGCGGGCCTGGATTGAACGGTGCAGGTGCCCGCAAAGCACGCGCTCGACCTGGGCATGTTTGCCAATGACGTCGGCTAGCGCATCTGGTCGCTTAAGCGGCTGGCGATCCATATGGTCGATGCCACTAACAAAAGGGTGATGATGCACCATGACCAAGGTTGGTTTCTCGGGTTGCTCTGCCAGGGTGGTGTCTAACCACTGCAGACTTTCATCGCTTAACTCGCCATGGGGTTTGCCGGGCACCGATGAGTCGAGCCCTACAATGCGTACCGGATAGTCATCCACGACCCAGTGTAAATAGTCGCGGTGCTGAAACAGATAACGGTGCTCGGGAAAGGCGGCGCGTAGATGCTCGCGGTCATCATGATTGCCAGGGATCAAGTACACGGGCAGCGTTAATTCAGCCAGGATCTGCTTAAAGGTGGCGTACTCGTCAGGGTGGCCAAAATCAACCAAGTCACCGCTAATTAGCACCAGGTCGGGCCGCGGCGCTAGCTGATTGAGCGTGCTAATTGCTTGGCGCAGCGCATTGGCGGTATCTACCTGGCGGTAAGAGAGTTTCCCGCCCGCCTTGATATGCGGATCGCTAATCTGGGCGATAAGGCATTGCTGGGCATGAGGGTCTTTCTGAATGTTTAAACCTTGATCAGCCATTGGCCATCTCCTTGGCATTAACAGGGGCAGTGGGCTTATCTGGATGAAAAAGCACGCTGGAGGGAAGTGCCAAACCGATCGCGGTGCCGTTTGGCCAGCGCTGGCGGGAGGGTGCCTCAATCTGGAGCGGTGAAGCGCCGCCGGTGTCCACCATCAGGCGTTGGGACTGGCCCAGGAAAATGTTCTGCACCACCTTGCCTGTTACATCGGCTTGGTCAACGGAAACCACCTGAATGTCTTCTGGACGGCAGTAGACAGTGGATACTCCCTGCAAATGGGCAGCGATGAGTTCACCGCCATGGACGACCAATCCTCCATCGGCGCGTGTGCTGATCACCTCCAGGCAGTTAACCGCACCAATAAAATCGGCCACAAAGGCGTTGGCCGGCTGATGATAAATCTCTTGGGGGGTGCCCAACTGCGCGATGCGTCCGGCTTGCATGACCGCGATGCGGTCACCCAAGGCCATCGCCTCATCTTGATCGTGGGTGACGTAGACCGCCGTGGTGCCTAGCTCCCGTAGAAGCTGGCCAATCTCGATGCGTAAGCGGTCGCGCAGTTTGGCGTCTAGAGCTGCTAACGGCTCATCAAACAGCAGCACCTTGGGGCGAACGGCAATTGCGCGGGCAAGAGCCACACGCTGTTTTTGGCCACCGGAGAGGGCGTCGATGCGCCGGTCACCAAAGCCTTGTAAGTCGACCATATGCATGACTTCGTCAAGCCGATGGGCGATCTCGGCACGTGGCAAACGCTGTATTTTTAAGCCGTAGGCAATATTGTCGGCAACGCTCATATTGGGAAATAGCGCGTAGTTTTGAAACACCATTCCCACGTCGCGCTGCTCAATCGGCAGAGCGGTGACATCACGCTCGCCAAACAGTACTTGCCCGCCTTTGTCGGGGCTTTCCAGGCCGCTAATAATGCGCAGGGTGGTGGTTTTACCGCAGCCGGAAGGGCCCAACAGTACGAGGGTTTCGCCCGCATTAACCTGCAAATCAAGCGGCTGGAGCGCTGTGTTGCCGCCTGCGAAGGTGCGGCTGCATTGGTGTAGCGTAATGCTGACAGATGAACTCATAACGGATTCTCAAATAAAGCAATCGAATGTTTTGAAAGCGCAAGGCGCTTAGCGACGCTGCTCGGTGAGTCGTCCCGCCCACTGAATCGCCACCAGCAAGGGCACCACCATCACCAGAAATATCAGCGTGTAGGCTGAGCCAATTTCCAGTCGCATCGAGGCGTAGCTGTCGGCTAAACCGACCGGTAGCGTTTTGGTCAAGGGGGTATGCAGCATCCAGGTAATGTTGAATTCACCGATCGATAGGGTGACCACCA
Source organism: Halomonas sp. IOP_14 (assembly GCF_021021315.1). NCBI lineage: Bacteria > Pseudomonadati > Pseudomonadota > Gammaproteobacteria > Oceanospirillales > Halomonadaceae > Halomonas > Halomonas sp. IOP_14. Next base: position 30,540 of record NZ_JAINWD010000048.1, read on the forward strand.
TCAGCGCTCCTGCCAAAATGCCGCTCATACAGTTGGGGATGACCACCCCGAAAAAGCGTTGCCTAAAGCTGGCACCTAAGCTGGCGGCGGCTTCTTCCAGTTGGGGAAGCTTGGCGGTTTGCATCACAGAGAGCACCGCGCGCACCATAAAGGGCAGGGTAAACAGCACATGGCCAACCAGAATAAATAGCCAACTGCCGCGGAATTCACGGTAGCTGCCATAGGCGAGCAGTAGGGCAAGCGCGGTGGCCAGCCCAGGTACGGCAACCGGCAGCAGCAGGAGTTCTTCAATCGCGTTGGCCCAGCGGCGACGGCTGCGCAGCAGGCCATAGGCGGCGGGTACGCCAATCAAGATAGTGATCAGTAAGCAGGCCAGCGCCAGTTTAATGGAGAGCCAGATGGTATCGGCGTAGAGCTGCCACACCTCATTTACCCAGCGCAGGGTCAGACCACTCTCAAGACCCACAAAGTAGTTCTCGGTGAGCCCCGCCATGACCGACATCGCGACGGGCACGATCATAAATAAGCACACCAGCAGGGTGAAGCCCAATTGCAGCGTAAAGCGTAGACGCGATTTCATACGGAGGCTCCCAAGTTGCCGCCTGCCAGCCTGCGGGCAAGGCTCAATGCCATCCAGGTGATCACGCCCAATACCACTGAAAGCGCCGCCGCCATGGCGAAGTTAGCGTAGTTGGTGAATTCGCCGTAGATATTGAGTGGCAGAATGCTTAAGCGTGTGCCCAGGGTAAACGCCGTACCAAAGGCGCCCATACTGGTAGCAAAGCAGATGGCTCCAGTTGAGAGCAGCGCGGGTGCAATGCCGGGCACGATAACGTCTTTGGTGACCTGCCAGGTGTTAGCACCTAACGAGCGAGCTGCCTCTTCAAGACTTCTATCCAGGTTGTCGCAGGCAGCCATCACCGTGGTAATAACACGAGGAATGGAGAAGTAGAGGTAACCAATAAATAGCCCGGCCAGTGAGTAAGCGAACATCCAACGCTCGCCAAACAGCCACAGGCTGGTCTGCGCCAAGGCGCCTTGGCGTCCCCCCAGCATGATGACCAAAAAGCCCACCACCACGCCTGGAAAAGCCAGCGGAAAGGTGAGGATCGCCACTAGTATGGACTTGCCAAAAAAACGCTGACGGGCGAGAAAAAATCCGGCAACGCCCGCAATGGCAACCGCTACCAGCGACACTACCAGCGAGAGACCAACGGTGGTCGCCAGGCTGATTAAGTACTGACGATGGGTAAGTATGGTCAGGTAAGCGCTAATACCGCTGCTTGGATCAGCCTCGGCGCCCATCATGATCAGACGCGAAAAAGGCAGTAGCCAAAAGGCGCAGAAAATCACCAGGGCAGGCAGTAAGGCGAACAACGCGATAAAGCGTTTACGCCGGGCTGGGCCTACCATCGTCGATGGTCGACTTAGGTAAGAAGCAGCCCCGGAGGGCTGCTTGGATGCCGCTGTCATGATTAACGAACCTCCGACAGATACCGCTCAGAGAAGCTACGTTGAGCAGCCGCCATGGCGGGGTAGTCAAGTGCCTCGGCGCGGGCATACTCGCTATCGGGCAGAAAGACTTCGCGTGCTTCGGGGGAAATGGCGCTGGCGCGCACGGGACGTAGGTAAGCATCTGCCCATACCGCTTGGCCTTGGTCAGAGAGCACGAAATCAAGCACTTGCTGACCGTTTTCGGGGTTAGGGCCATCTTTTACCAGGCTCATAACATAGGGCACTACCACGCTGCCCTCTTCGGGAATCACAAACTCTACATTGGCACCATCGCTATGGCGTGCGCGGTAAGCGTTGAAGTCATAATCGAGGAGAATCGGGATCTCACCAGAAAGTACTCGCGCATAGCTGGTTTGCTTGGGCACAATCGGGTTGTTTTCGGCGAGCTGATTGAAGTAGTCGATCGCCGGAGTGAAGTCATTAAGATCGCCACCCATGGCTAGGTTGACCGCCACGGCACCGACGTAGCCAACAAAGGCGCTGGCCGGGTCAAGGTAACCCACCATGCCGCGATACTCGGGCTTGAGCAGATCTTCCCAGGAAGTGGGCACCGGCGCGCCATCCAAGGCGTCAACGTTGACCATAAAACCGAGGGTACCAGAGTGAATGGCAAACCAGTTGCCTTCGGGGTCTTTTAGACCTTCAGGAATCTCATCCCAGTGTTCGGGCTGGTAGGGCGCCACTACGTCCTCTTCCATGGCTTGAATGCCGAAGGTCACCCCGTAGTAAACGACATCGGCCACCGGGCTACTGGCTTCGGCAACCAATTGGGCTAAGGATTGGCCGGAGTTCTTGTTGTCTTGCGGCACGCGAATGCCGGTCTCCTGTTCGATCAAACGCAACTGAGTGCCCCAGTCCGCCCACTCAGGCGGGCAGTTGTAGCAGATAGCGTTGTCGCTTGACTGGGCAGTAGCGACCCCTGACGCACTGATAACCGCCGTGGCCAGTAACGCTTGATAAAGACGCTTAAGGTTCATGCGTTTAAGACTCATACCAAGTTCCTCTATAAAGTGCTTAACGTGGACTTGCGGGATGCCGGGATTCCGACACTTTCGCCCTTACGCAATGCGTGGGGCAGGGGAGCGGGTGTGCATTTTTCTCCCCGAATCATGGCTAACAAGGTGTGAACCGCGGTGCGCCCAATGTCGGCGCGAGGCTGCTCAATAGTGCATAGCGATGGGTAGAGGTGCTTGCCTAAGGTAATGCCATCAAAGCCCATCACAGAAAGGTCGCCAGGCACGTTAAAACCTGCGCGTTGTAATTCGCCCATCAGGCTGATGGCGAGCAGATCATTGGTACAGATCACCGCGCTGAGAGCCTCTGGCCCTTGCAGTGCAGGTGTTAGGCTTTTCAGGTCAGCTTGGGTATGGCGGGTCATCTCAACCAACGGGCGTGCGATCAGGCCTGCCTCGCGCATAGCGTGGCAGTAACCGTCAAAGCGCTGCCGGGCGCGGTCTGATTGCAGCAGCGGGCCAGCGACCATGCCAATGCGCTCATGACCCAAAGTGATTAAATGGTGGGTGGCATCAGCGCTGGCGACGCGGTTATCGACACCGATGGAGGGGAAACCGCTGTTCCCAGGTGGGTTGTAGACCAGTAAGCACGGGGTGGTTTCCACACTTAGCTTGTCCAGCACGGCACTGTTATCGGCTTCAGCCACGGTAAGCACCAAGCCATCCACGCGCTGGCGCAGCATCTCCTCAACAATGTCACCCTCCCGGCTGGGAGAGTATTCACTGGTGGTAACGATCAGTGAGTAACCAGCCGCTCTGGCTGCTACTTCCATGGCTTGTAGCTGCTCGGCAAACACCGGGTTATCGAGACTGGGCACCATCACGCCAATCATCTGCGTCGCTTGAGAGCGAAGCTGTTGGGCGATTTTATTAGGCCTAAACGCCAGCTGCCGGGCAGCGTTTAAAACGCGTTCTCGGGTAGCTGGGCGTACCAAATCGGGGCTTGAAAAAGCCCGCGCCGCGGTTGCCCGGGAAACCCCGGCGAGTTTGGCCACACTGAGTAAATCTGCCATGCGAATACCTGTTGCTGGTGCAATGAGATCGATCTCATTTATTAGGTATCAGCCTAGAGATGGCGTATGACGAATTGATGGCAATAAAAAGTATTTTTGATTATTAAGGGCAGCAGCGTGCTTAAGCGGAGATTGAACACATTGCACCGCTTAGCCCCTCCCGCTAAAGTCTCGCTCTTGTTCACCTGGACGAGACTTCTTTATGGCTACACTGATGATTCAAGGCACCACCTCGGATGCGGGTAAAAGCACTGTGGTAGCTGCCCTTTGCCGCGCGCTGGCAAGGCGTGGAGTATCGGTGGCGCCATTTAAACCCCAGAATATGGCATTGAATAGCGCCGTGACTGAGGACGGCGGCGAGATTGGCCGTTCCACGGCGTTACAGGCGCAAGCCTGCTATTTAGCGCCCCACAGTGATATGAACCCGGTACTGTTAAAGCCGGAAACCGATCGTGGCGCCCAGGTGATTTTACGCGGCAAAGTGCATGGCCATATGGATGCGCTGGATTACCACGCCTATAAACGCACCGCGAAAGAGAGCGTGATGGCGGCATGGCAGGCGTTGGAAAACCGCTTTGATGTCATTATTGCCGAAGGGGCGGGCAGCCCTGCTGAGATCAACCTGCGCGAGGGGGATATCGCCAATATGGGCTTTGCTGAAGCGGCTGACTGTCCAGTGATACTGGTGGGTGATATTGACCGCGGTGGGGTATTCGCCCAATTGGTAGGTACGTTGGCGCTCTTGAGCGAGAGCGAACAGGCGCGTACCAAAGGCTTTATTATCAACCGCTTTCGAGGTGATATAGCGCTGCTTAAGCCGGGGCTTGAATGGTTGGAGGAGCGTACGGGAAAAACCGTATTCGGAACACTGCCTTATCTGCAGGGGCTGCTGCTGGATGCTGAAGATAGCATTGGTTTAACCCACGCCGAAAAGGCTAGCCAGACGCTTAACGTGATCGTTCCGGCGCTACCGCGCATCAGTAACCACACTGACTTCGATCCGCTGCGGTTGCACCCACAGGTATCGCTGACCTTTGTGGGGCCCGACCAGCCGATTCCCGCCGCCGATGTGGTCATTCTGCCCGGCAGTAAAAGTACCGCGAGCGATTTGGCGTGGTTAAAGCAACAGGGCTGGGATAACGCCATTCAGCGCCACCTGCGCTACGGCGGCAAGGTGTTAGGTATTTGCGGTGGCTTTCAAATGCTGGGCGAATGGGTGGATGACCCTGATGGTCTGGAGGGTAAGCCAGTAAAAGTGGCGGGCTTGGGCTTGTTGCCGCTGACCACTCGAATGTTGGCAGGCAAACAGCTACGCAATGTTCGCGGCGTGACCGTTGCTGAAGGGGTAACCGTCACCGGATATGAAATTCATAACGGCGTAAGCGAGGGGCAGGCGCTTAACGTGCCATTATTTGACATAGAAGGCCGACCAGAAGGCGCGGTCAGTGAGGATGGCCAAATAATCGGTACTTACCTGCACGGGTTATTTGACCACCCGGAGGCCTGCCAAGCCCTACTGAAGCAGTTGGGACTCGTTAATGGAGAGCAGAGCGATTATCAAGCTCACCGAGAACGTGAGCTTGACCGTTTAGCCGATATGCTGGAAGCCCATATCGACATTGAGGCGGTTATTGCGCTGATTGATGCGGGCGCTTCGCCATCACAGTGATTTCAATACTGCTTCCGCCGTAGAGGTTAGGGGATTCGGTGCAGGTGCGGGCAGGGTAGCGGCCAGGTTCAAAGTACTCCGCGTAAACAGTGTCCATGTCTTGGATAGCGTGTAGATCCGTGAGGTGGATATCCACCCGCACTATATCCGCTAAGCTGCCGCCTTCCATTTCAAGCATGCGCGATAGTGCGCGCATCACAAGGCGAGTCTCTTCTTTAACGTCGCCTTTGACTGCGTGGCCGTTAGAGAGATCGCCAACGGTCAGTCCTGAAATAAACACATAGTGATCATCGACTACCATGTGGCTACCGGGGAAGCTTGGTGTGGGCATGGTAGGGTCATTCATAAAGGTGGGCATACTAGCTCCTTCTAGGTGATGTTCACACTTACAGTTCTTTTCGACAGATTGTTAACAGTAGTGTTCAGTATCAGTAAAAATGAATGGACGTCGTGGTGAGGCACGTCGCGCTGTCAAAACGGTGATGTTTGCTCTAGGCTTGCGGGTTTTTAGTCGGTGAGGATGATTCAAATGAAGGTCGTACACGTTAACGCAGAGGCCCAGCGCAACGCCTGTCTGGCGCGATTATGCGCTGAGGTTTACGGACAAGAGGCGGGTCTTACGCCGCTGGTCGTGTTCACCGGCACCTGCAGTGTGTTTTTTCCGCAAGAAGCAGCGCGGCTGTTTGCTGCTGTTGATAGACAGGGTAAACCTCAAGCGCTGGCACTACTAGTGCTGGACGAGGAGGGCGAGGGCATGACGGTGACTCACGCCTGCGCGCTTGACCAGGCAGATGCCCAGCAGCGGTTAATCAGCGAACTTACTCTGAAAGCGCCGCTACGTGTCGAAGTGGATAACGCCGAACGAGAAGCGTTCTATCAAAAAAGTGGCATTAAGCGCTGGTTCGGCGGGGTGGATGGAAAGCGTATTGGCTTGGGCGCTCGCCACCCTGCCAAGAGTATTCGCGAATTAGCGCCTACCCTAGTGTTGGATGAAGCGCTTATCCTGCGTCGCTTTAAACATGACCCTAAGGCGTTTGAAACGGCCAAACAGGCATTTTTGAAGGGCTTAAACGATTTCCCGCAGTCGCTTTAATAGCCCTTAGGAAACGCTGCGTTCCAGTTTGTGCAACTAAGTTGCACGTTGTTGCCATGTTATTTACGTGTTGCCCCTATAAAATAAGCATCACGACTAGCTTATTAAAAGAAGGGAGAAGCTGCATGGCATTACCGATAATGGATAACAGTCAACGTTACGGTGCGATTAGCCGCTTGTTGCATTGGGGGATGGCGCTACTGTTTGCTTGGCAGTTTACGAGTGCCACGGCGCACTGGCTTTTTCCGGACACACCCTTTGAAGAGTTCTTCTGGGGAACCCATTACCCAGTGGGTGTATTGCTACTGACCTTAGTCATACTGAGAGCGATATGGGCGTTAGCCAATGCGTCGCGCCGCCCGCCATCGGTGAGCGTTATGGCAAAGTTGGGCCATCTTGTTCTCTACGGCTTGATGATGGTGATTCCGACGATTGCGCTTATTCGCCAGTACGGTTCGGGCCGCTCGCTTGAGGTGTTTGGCTTTACGCTGATGTCAGGTTTTGAAGGCGAGGAAATCACCTGGATGACAGATCTGGGCGGTTTGCTCCACGGTGAGCTAGGCTGGACATTGTTAGCGTTGATCGTAGGGCACATCGTGATGGCCATTTTGCATCGCAAGCTGACTCACCACGACGTGCTGACGCGCATGGCCAGATAATCAGACTACTTCTTTGCTAGCTCGCGCATGGCGGTTTCCAAACCCTCCATGGTCATGGGGTACATGCGGTCATCGATGATCTCGCGGATCAATTGGGTCGAGTAGGTGTACTCCCAGGCTCGGGGCGGCATAGGGTTAAGCCACGCCAGGCGAGGAAACGTTTCGCATAAACGCTTAAGCCAAACGCCGCCCGCTTCGTCGTTGAAGTGCTCGACGCTGCCGCCGGGGTGGGTGACCTCATAGGGAGACATGGCCGCGTCACCGACAATCACTACCTGGTAATCCGCACCGTAGGTGTGCAAAACATCCATGGTCGGGATCCGCTCGTTACCCCGACGCATATTGTTTCGCCAAACCCCTTCGTAAAGGCAGTTATGAAAGTAGTAGTGCTCAAGATGCTTGAACTCTGAACGGGCGGCAGAGAACAGTTCTTCGCAGACGCGAATATGATCATCCATCGAGCCGCCCACATCCAAAAATAGCAGCACTTTAACGGCGTTATGGCGCTCTGGGCGCATCTGCACGTTGAGTAGCCCGGCGTCCTTGGCGGTTTCACGGATGGTGCTATCCACGTCAAACTCATCTAACGCCCCTTGGCGGGCAAACTTGCGCAGGCGGCGGAGCGCCATTTTGATATTGCGCGTGCCTAATTCCAGAGAATCATCGTAATCGCGGAAGCGTCGCTCGTCCCAGACCTTGGTGGCTCGGCGGTGGCGCGATCCATCCTGACCAATGCGAATGCCTTCCGGGTTGTAGCCGTAGGCGCCAAAGGGGCTAGTGCCGCCGGTGCCGATCCATTTGTTGCCGCCCGCGTGGCGCTCTTTTTGCTCCTCCAGGCGTTTCTTGAACGTTTCGATGAGTTCTTCAAGCCCGCCCAGGGATTCGATTTCGGCTTTCTCTTCATCCGTTAGCTGCTTCTCAAACTCACGGCGTAGCCAGTCGTCAGGGATTAGCGCCTCAATGGCGGCGTCCATATCCTCAAGGCCTTTAAACCAGGCGGCGAAGGCACGATCAAAGCGGTCGAAGTGGCGTTCGTCCTTGACCATCACCGTGCGCGCTACCTGATAAAACGCCTCCATGTCGGCGAACACCACACCGCGTTCCACCACGGCGTGAAGATCCAGCAGCTCGCGTAGCGATACCGGAACGCCCGCGCGTTTTAAGGTCTCAAACAGGCCGATAAACATGGCTTAGCGGCCTGTGCCTTTCTGGCGGCGGATCATAAACGCCAGGCGTTCCAGCAGTTGAGTGTCCTGCTCGTTTTTGACCAGTGCACCTGCCATGGGCGGCAGCGCTTTGGTCGGATCGCGGTTGTAGAGCGCCTCTTGAGCAATATTGTCAGCCATCAGTAGCTTGAGCCAGTCGACTAGTTCAGACGTGGAAGGCTTTTTCTTGAGGCCTGGCGCTTTACGTAGCTCAAAAAATACCTCTAGGGCTTCGCTGACCAGCCGGGGGGCGATATCCGGGAAGTGCACATCGACAATCGCCTGCATGGTCTCGCGGTCAGGGAACTCGATGTAGTGGAAAAAGCAGCGGCGTAGGAATGCATCCGGCAGCTCTTTTTCATTATTCGAGGTAATAACAATAATTGGGCGCTGTTCGGCGCGGATGGTTTCGCCGGTTTCGTAAACGTGGAATTCCATACGATCCAGAAATACCCCCTAAATTGAGCATACTATTTATGTACAATATGCCTGTATTTTAGCTAATTATCAGCTTTACAATCAGTGATAAATAACATATAACCACATACTATGTACTATTAGTATATAGAGCTTATCATGTATCTAAACAGCGCTGTTGTTAAAGTTAGAGCCAAGATAGACAACCACTCCGCTTCTCTTGCTATGAAGGCGGTAGCGGTGAACGGCGCTATATTGAAGTCCCACCTTGAATACATGATCTACAGAAGACTGCGCGGCCGTCGCAGCGGTTGGATGGACAAGTCCATTCAGGCTGTCAGGTTGTTGATTGACTATTCATATGCCAATGGAGATATATTCAAAAATCCCGCAATTATGTTTGAGACATTTGCTCAACGGCTTTTCGATGGGACTGTAGATGAAGAGGGCTTCGATCCTACAGGTCTTAGGTGGCAGCCGAGGTCTAAAGGCTCGGGTAATGAGATTATTCGCCATATTACACTTTACTCAGATTGGCTATATGATCAAAAAGATGGCGCAAGTGAGCTGCTGAACCCTAGGCGTGTTGCAACAAAAACAGAAAAATTAATGAATCTTGCTGCTTATAATAATCGTATGAACCGATCATTTTTGAAGCACACTTACTCAACAGACCACAAGGCAAATGAAGTTAGCAGAACCAGAGCTGTAAGCTATAGAAACGAAGTTTCTATCATAGAAGATCCCCAAAAACCTTTTGAAGAAGATAGAATATGGGACTTGCTTGGGCAGGGGTTTTTGAAGAAAGGAAAGTCTATAAATGACAGAAGTGTAGAAAAATACGATTTGTCAAATATTTTAATTACAATGCTAATGCACTATGGCGGTTTAAGGGTGTCAGAGCCGTTTCATCTATATGTTGATGATATAATTCCCAATGAAGGGTTACAGCAAATCCGAGTGTATCACCCTAGAGAGGGGCTAGCACCACAATGGTACCGGCACTTAACAAACAACCCTAACTGTAATAGGAAGACCTTTCTAAAGATAAAATATGGACTTGAAGATAGAGTTACATCCAGCAAAAGGTCTTACCATGCAGGGTGGAAGAATCCTACAGTTTCTAGCGTTGGTAAATATTTTCCGGTCTTCCTATTTGGAGATAATATACAAGATGTCTTTTATGATCTTTTTAGGTTATATGTCGAAAAACAGCGTGTGAAGCCCCTTCCAGGAAGGGAACACCCATTTTTATTCACCAATAAGATCGGAGATCCCTTAAGCATAAAATCTTTTGTGCAAAAGCATAACAAGGCAGTTAAAAGAATAGGTCTTAGCCACTATCTCGAATTGGGCGGCTCACCTCACTGCCATAGGCATGCGTACGGTCAAAGGTTAGCCGAAGCGCGAAATTTATCTTCTGATATTGACGAATATATTATTAAGGGTGCGTTACATCACCGTTCTTTAGAAAGCCAGAAAACATACACAGATCCGCATACAAAAAAAATTGCGCGAGAGTTAAAAAAAGTAGCCAACTTAGTAGTCAGTGATAAATCAAAGAATGCAAAATCAGACTTAATTGAAGGGAACTAACGTGAATGAAGTATGAAACCTATGAAGAAGCCAGTTCTGCTGCAATTAAGCTGAACATAGTTAAAAAGATAGAGTATGTAAGAAGGTATAAGGAAGATTCTCGATTGCCAGCCAAGCCAGAGATGAAATATTCAGATAAATGGATAAGCTGGAAGTCTTTTTTAGGTGTTCAAAAATATGCATTATACGAAGATGCTAAGGCTGCTGCGCAAGCTTTAAGATGTGAGAATTCAATAGAATACAAAAATATGTATAAAGAAGACCCTCTTCTCCCTTCTGATCCTGCGAAAATATATGCAGATGAGTGGGAAGGTTTTTCTATTTTTTTAGACCAACAAAGATATGGTACTTATGAAGAGGCTGAAAAAGCTGTTCAGAACCTTGGAATAACAAAAACTACAGAATACAAAGTTAGATTCCGTGAAGATAAAATGCTACCTGCTCATCCTAATATAAAGTATCAAAGAAAAGGATGGGTTGACTGGTTCACTTTCTTTGGTACAAATAAAAAGGAATTGTACAAAACTTACGAAGAAGCAGCTAAAGCTGCTAAGAAACTAAAGGCAAAAACTTACAATGAATATGTAGAAAGATACCAACAAGACCCAAGGTTAACCAGAGTTCCAGAGAGGAAATACAAGGGGGCAGGTTGGGTAAGCTGGCAAGAATTCTTGCGTGGCTTGTACCCCACAGTTAAAGAAGCACAAGAGGCCGCAAGAAAATTAAAAATAAGGCACCCAACCGATTATAAAAGAAAAAGAAAAAAAGACCCGATGCTTCCTTACCATCCACAGACGACTTACAAAAATAAAGGGTGGGTTAGCTGGCAAGATTTTCTGTCACTATCGTATTTTTCTTACGAGGAGGCGGTTGAGTTTTTAAATTCACCATCAGTTAAGATAAAAGTTCCTTTTGAATACATGGTTCTTGTTAAATTGGAGAAAAGACTTCCTCGTACCTATACAAAATATGATCAATACTATGATTGGCCTAGCTTTGTTGGTTTGGTTTATCAAGATCCGCTAGATGCAGTTAAATTAATAAGAAAAAAAGGAGTAAATATTGAAAATATCAATGATTATAAAGTTCTACGTAAACTCTACCGCTCTTTGCCTGAGGATCCTTTAGCATATTATGGTTTTAGCTCATTTTTCGATTTTTTGAATTTTAGTACAGAAAAGCTTTGGGATCTTAGGACTATTAAGAAGTATTGTCATGACAAAAAAATAAAAACTCGTGAAGAGTATGATGAAATTGCTAGTAAAATACCAGAGCTTCCAAACAACCCAAAAACAGTTTCGCCTAACGTGAGGATAGATCGGATCTTATACAAAGATCCTTATATCTCTGTATTTGAAAATGAAGAATACTATCCATGGGTAAAAATTGCTGACGACTGGCTTACCTCAACAGGATCTTACTCAACACGTAGATCTCTTATCAAAAACTTTTTCGTATTTTTCAAAAAAACTCTGCCTGTGCTACCTGAGTACCTTTGTGATTCCAAGTCTCCTCGGCTAGATATAAATAGTTTTATAGACTCATTGCCAGATTCACAGAAAAATATATCATCGGTAAATCATCTTCAAAAATTTTTTGACTTCGTTATTGAAAGGCTATGTTCACACCATTGCGAGGAAACGGGCGAAATTATTGTTTTAGAAGGATATGAAAACCCAATAAATAGGAAGGTGTTAACTGTTGATTTTCAGCCTAGGTTTAATAACCATGAGTCAACAAAGCCAGCACTTCCCTTCCGCTATATACAGCGCGCCAGGCACTTAATTATCCCACCAGGAAAGGAGGTATTAACTTTTTCAGAACTGTACGAAAGACTAAAATATGCAACTGATTTCTTTGATTTTGTGGGTGAGTGGTTTGTTGCTGATAAAAATATCATTGACGATAGCGATCCTAATTGTGTTTGGCGTAAACTAGATGGAGTTTTCGAACTTTGGTCACCCGTGAGGGTAGTGGCGATATATACGCAGCTCTTCATGCCATTCAGAGGCTCCCAAATATGTTGGCTTGATAGTGGAGAGGCTGACTACGAGATTCTTGAGGAAGAAAATGGTAAATATAAATGGGTAAACAACCAGCTTCTCAAAGAATATCGAGTTCCCAAAAAATATCATCAAGGTTTCTTCAAACCTGGTAGTGATAAAGAAGTTGTTTGCCATGTTAGCACGAACAAAACGGCCTCTAATGCTTTTGAAGGATACGATATTCCATGGGTTGACGAAAGAATTATTCCCCTTTTGATTCAGCTAAGAAACTGGCAGTCAAAGTATAACCCTCTGGAGAAACCGACCAAATGGACTAATCAAGTCAAAACTGAAAATGATAGAACACTCAGAAAATATGGGTACAAAGGTAGAAGCTGCTTTCTTTTTAGAGACCCTTCCTTGCAAGGAGGTATTCCACTGACGCAAGCCAAACTCAGTTCTGGCTTTGCTGGAGTTCTACATCTTATTCAAGACAAGGAATTACCCCTTACAATGATAAGAAAAGGGAAGAAGGATGCAAATTCTTTGAGCAATCTTCATTCCCTTTTTACTCTTCATTCTATGCGTGTGTCTCTTATAACAGCTTTTATAAGAGACGCTAAAATAGCTCCTGAAGTAGTTCAGAAGCTTGTTGGTCACTCATCTTTAGTTATGACGATCTATTATACAAAAGTTACTGCTGAGGAAATAAGGGAAGCGTTAAACGATGCTGAATCTTTAATCATAAAGAACCAAGCTAACAGAGTTGATCAGTTAATTCGCCAAGGAAAGATGGACCAAATAACAAGTGAGCTAGTTAATTCTAGAGGTGAACTGGTTAAAAATAATTCGACAATGCCTTCAGCGGCCTACACCATGATGGATTACGGGATTTGTCCTAATGGACGTACTAAGTGTGATATTGGCGGTGATATGATAGGTGAGAGCTCAAAAGTTTATCATCCAACACCTGCAGGGTATCTAGGAAATAGCAACTGTCTTCGTTGTCGTTTTTTTTATTCAGGACCTGCTTTTTTAGGCGGCCTTCAGATGTTATGCAACGAAATAACACTTGAATGCAAAGCTGCATCAATCGTCATTGATGAATTAAGACAGAAAATCGACACTTTGGAAGACGAGCAGTACCAAAAGCTTCGTGAAAAGCAAGACTTCACAGGTTCCCATGAAATAGCACTTACTGAAGCCCACTATGAACAAGAGGTAACAAGATTTGATTCTCTTGTCTGTGATTTGATAGTAGCAATTCGTCTTTCCATGAATTCGATAAATATTCTAAACTCCAGCATTAACGACTCTACAAAATCCCCCCATCACAACTTAATAACTACTGACCAGGACGCAGGTGTTTTTTTGAACTTTCCTGAAGTTAGTAATTTCCTGCATGTTGACATGGTTTGCCAGTCTGCCAGCTACCATCAGTCATCTAGACCTCAAAAAGCAACACTGGTAAGAACACAGCTATTAGATCTATTTGCTCGTAAAAATGGGCTTTCGCCAGGGCTCTTTGCCCTTTCAGAGCGGCAGCAGCTAGAGATTGGAAATGAAATCACCAAAATGCTTCGTTCAAGACTGGGAGGCTGGGATGCTGTTAGCGAATTGATGGACAAAGATGCAGTGATCACGCTGGAAGACCTGCAGATAGAGGAGGGCGCGATTAAAGAAGGGCTTCAATTAATGTTTAATGGCCAAACACCTAAAGCAATATCTCTTCCATCTGAAAAATAAATACGGAGTATTAAGGTGTCTAGAATCGTTGACAAAATTTACGAACAGCTTTTGGAAAAATCACCTAGCAATCGTGTAAAAAATAATCTGTCGGTTGTCAAAAAAGCATGTGATTTTCAACTTGATCGAAAATCAAAAGATTTCAGCATTGCGACCATAGGGCGGTTGTCAGAGAGTTTTGGTGGCGTTAAGACGCAATCAATAAGAAACGCTACAGGGCAAGTCTACAGAGATTTAATAAATGCTTACAAATCAGAAAACCCCGTAAAAGCTATCAATACAACTCCTGCTGAGCCAATTTCTTGGGCAGGAAGAATAGAAGACCCTGAGATTCGCTATCGACTCCTTGATCTGGTTGCTAGCGAGAGGAAACTCAGGAACGAGCTTAATCAGTTGAAAGCTGTAAAAGAAGTTGAGGTTGATCTTCGTCTAGAAAGTAAGACTGTTGAATGTCGCTTGTATGATTCGCTTACAGATATCGAGATAAAAGCTCTTTCTGACTTCATAAGTAGCTCCAGGCTCTCAAATTTTGGGTGGTCTATCGGTACAAATGGTCGTCTATTAGATTCTAATGGAAAGCCTGTAACCAAGCCGGGATTTGTGGATGGTATCCAAAAGGTGCTAACGATAAATAGCTATAATTAACGCCTAAAAATCTTCAATTTAACATCGCCGGATTTGGTATTAATAAATAAGTGCGCTATTTAATTGTAAGTTTTAATGATAAAGAATAACAAAAAATTGGTTCTTCGTCACTTCACGTGGATTTGGCC